>CAZRMB010000011.1:13664-21362 GCA_964600925.1 uncultured Syntrophomonas sp. | reverse complement strand
AAGAATAATTTTGATTACGTAGGAAGGGAAGCGAAGTTATCAAGACCATGTGCCTTCCCCCTGGAATTTTCCGGCATTATTTCTGATCTATTTGCGCAATGTTATTCTGCCTCCGTACTTTATCGGGCCACGGGAGTTGTTTTACTCGATCTGGAATCGGATATTCCCACTCAATACACTCTTTTTGATGATCCGGTTCAGGCAGAAAAGATTAAAGACCTTTACAGTGCCGTTGATGAACTGGGAAAGAAATTCGGAAAGCACACTTTGCATCTGGGCAGCACTCATCTTCTTGAAGAACTGGGCAAAGGCCGTCGCGGTGATCCTACTGTCCGCGAGAAAACTCGGTTTACAGGCGAGACGCGCCGCCGTCATTTGGGGCTGCCATTAATGCACATTAAAATTGAAAATTAAAATTCTTGTGGTCTTCAAGGATGCTCTATCCATATGTATATTGTATGCGAGACTTATGGGAACGAGTTCTCTCTCAGTAACAAGTTTCTTTTGTTAATGTACATATGCTATTTGTAAAACAAATAAGCTATTCCAGTTACTTATAACATCTACGAAGCGATAAAACCAGTCGGAGACAAAGACAAAGATTTACAATTGAAAGGCAGTGCCTTGTTCTATATCGCTATTATTAATTGCTGGTTTTCTAATCCATAAAGCTACCGGTCTTACAAAAAACAAATCTTTTATTTGGGGCACTATACAAAAAACATGCGCGGCTATGCCTAATATTATTGACGTTGTATATATCAAAATACGTAACTTCGATGTTAATAGAGAAAATGATCCCTCCGGACTCAATAAAATCGATCATTTCTTGGGTAAGGACGCTCTTAGACATGATTTGCGTAGTATTTTCGTCACCTGGCGCATAACATATATCGCTGTTTTCAAAAACGATTGGTATGAACGGTATCCACAATATAGGTTTCCCAGGAGTTTGTATCGATACTTTATATCTATAATGGACACGCTGCGCTGGAGTTTTTCCTACATTTTTGATTGTGAAAGAAATTCGCAAAGACTTTTGTGAATTAAGGGGTTCTGTAAATTTCGGTTCCCGCATATTCAGCCACGCTCTCTGATCCAGTCTAAATTGCTCTTGTGTGGCCTTGATACTTCGTTCCGCCAATTCAATGGATTTCTTGTTCGCTTTATTCGAATCTTCAGTAATTTTTACCGTTTTTATCATTTCATCGAGTTGACCGGACATGGTGCGCCATTGGAACCATGCAACAACGGCATAGGCAGCGGTGACAAAAAATATCAATCCAGTAAAAATGGCTTGGACACGATGGGGCCATCCATTCTCTTTTTTATTGTGTCCATCATTTTCACCGTAATTGGGTTTTATTTGTTGCTCTTCGTGTGAGATAGGGGTGGGATCAGTTATATCATTATTTGGATTATCAGTAGTTTGTTTTTCTTTATTATTGCCGTCTTTTCCGTTCATATAGGCATTATCTCGTTATTTATGTCATTAGGATGCGACATTGCTGCTTGCGCCAGTGATACCATCAAAATTTAGTCGGTCTCCCGTGGATAGCTATGGGTAAAGACTCTATTAATAATTGTCATACTCTGCCTCTAATTCAACCTTAAAATCTTCGGGTAAATATGTCCATATATCAGAACCGTCAACATAAAAGTTACAACAGGAACAAAAGAGGCATTTTACGTCAGGAAAAGAAGCACTTATTGTATATTCATCACCCTCGATATCGTAATCCGCTTCCCAATCCCAAAGAGCGGTAAATTTGCTATTACATACAGGGCATTCGGCCTCGGTTTCTTCCTCTGCCAAATTTTTATATTTATCGGGGCACGAATATTTTTTTACACAAGAAGTAGGCTCTCTATCATAGAAAGATTTATGTTCTTCAAACCGCTTTTGCAAATCCAAAGTATGACCCGCCCGCCTAGCTCTATCAAGACGTTCAATCTCTTTCATAAGTCTTTTGTTAATAAAGCCATCAACATTTTCATGAAGAATAGTTTCAATATACTCTTTTAGAGAGGGTATAACTGTTTTAGAAATCATTCCAATCACTGACTGTAAGAGTTGTTCATTACGATCCCAGTGGTGCTCTAAACTATTCCTTAAAGCATATATTTTCTCAAAACAGCCAAAATCAAACTCTGTATCTGTTTGCGTCAAGTCAACACGAGACAAAGCTTCTTTGAAAGAAATGGTATGGGCTAAAAATTCTCTTTCTTTAATTCGTTTCTCTATACTTCCTATATTTTTAATTGATATATTCTTGCAGTAACAATATTCTTCAAATTTTTTTGGCAACGGATACAGCAAAAGAGGATCCTTTTTTATCAATCTGAGTTTCAGTAAATGTTCTATTGCTCTATTTAATGAACAAACAATATTTGCCGAATCGCCAAATTCCTCATCACTCCAGATAGAGACACGTCCTTCTAATTTAACGTAAAGCTGTATTGCAGTATACAGATAAGCTTTTGCAGCCTCTCTCAAATTTTCTTCCGGCGTTAGTTTGAAAATGTCGTCTAAGGAGAATTTTTCTGTTTTTGTTAGTGAACCATTTTCTTGCTCGTTCTTCATTCTTATAATCCTTCCCAATATTTTCTAAAGGCTTTTATCAATGATTGAGCGCTTTTACATCTTCAAAGATTGCATTTCGATGGATTTCAGTCAAGAAGGAATACCATTTGAAAGGAAGTATATAATGGAGAGATTCTGAAAACTCACTTTCAGCTACAAATGAAAAACCTATGACTGAATTTTCAAAATTGGCGAATCAGACTTAAACAATGAATACATCTACGAAAGATGAGGGTAATGAAATTGCGGCAGGTGAAGTTTACGAGTTAAAATGTATAAAAAAAGGCAGAGTCATTGCTGACCATACTTCTCATGTTTAAATTTATAAAGAGACTTTTATTTTCTGATTTTCCTTCGGACACCGAAAAGACTAAGTATACCGGAAACAAGAAGACACGTTACTGCGGGCTCAGGAACGGTAGATGCTTTTGGCGTGGCAAAAAATCCCCTCTGATCACCATGGGATTCATCCAATCCAACCACTTGTCCTAAATTATTTATTTCTAAGGCATTAGTATTTACTAGATTGCTAATAGTTTCATAATTTTTCCCATCATACAAAAAAACATGGTTCCCCATCGTTGGGGACGATATATTCCCAACTATCAATCCAGAATCATTTATATCGCTTGCGTGCATTTCATTGTCACCATAATTAGGCAACGTTGAATATTTGCCACCACTGTAAAGAAAAGCGTTATATGTACTTCCATTCCAATAATTACCAACGACATCACCTTTATTATTCATGCCATATACTAATGTATAAACTGAACCCGGATAATAAATTTCTTTAAACACGCTGGATTCCCAGAAAAAACTATGAAGGGTTCCATAAGCACTGTTTTTATAATACCCAATTGCTTGTCCCGCGTTATTAATATCTAAAATAATTGTGGAATACGAACCAGCATAGTTCACCGACGTATAGTTACTTCCATTGTAAATATATGATGTTTCATAATTAACTTGATTACCGCTTACAACAAGAGATAGCCACCCTTTGTCATTAATCCCTGTAATCGTGGTTCCTTGAGCATTTGGATAATCAAATGTCGAATACGTGCTTCCATTATAAATAAAACCATGATCAATATTAGAGATAGTGTACCGTCCAACTATGTATCCTAAATCACTAATGCTCGATGCTGATGTAGATGTTGATCCGGGAACGATAAAGGATGAATAATTATAATAGATTGCGTTTGCTGAATGAGGCACAGAGACCAGCATAACCATTATAACAAAAAATAATTTTTTCATTATACTACTCCATTCAATCATTTGTAATAATTAGATGCCGTGTAAGAAAAACGATATTATTTCACTAAAGACCATAAACTTATTCTCGCGAAAGTAAATATACATAATAGTTTATTTTTCTATATATTTATATCATAAGCGGACCTCTCGCTGGTGCTCGCTTGGCCTTCGGAGCCCGGCCGCTGAATTCAACAGGTCGATGTGCTCGGGAGACGTCCCATAAAGCTCACGATACCCTGCCCACTTCACCTGCAACCAAGCCAGGTCGTCCCTGAGTTCCGAAAACACTGGCCCTAACTGTGGCCCCAGCTTGTCGAGATGTTCTGCTCTGACTTGATCGGCACTCTTTTTGTCACTCATATGTCCTCCGGTAAGTATTCAGTTGTATAATCCTGTCACAAAGAAAACCTTCCAGCCGCTGTCATTGCTGTCCGCTTGCATTCTATAAAGATGGAGGATAGCTCTTTTTTGGAGAACGGCACCGCCTTTACTTTGCACTTTTACGTCTGCAATGTATTTTAAAGTCATTAGCCTATATTTATTCAATTCGGTGAAATTGATCGGGATTATGGTTGACCAATAACTCTTCTTCAATAAATTCCCTAACATTGGATAACCACCTTTTTCCACGTTCGTAGCATATACGGCCGCGGCCTCCAACTCAGCGATAGATGCCTTGCTATATTTGGGCATATTTACGTATTTTTTGTGATGCTCAAAAAAGTTCAGAAGATCAGATTTTATATTTGGGATAGAGGATTCTTCGACTAATACGTTTGATTTGTTAACATATGACCAATCAAACACAATATTCATAGATTCATGTGGTGTAACGGAATGGAATAAAACTTCATCTGATATTTTTTGGGCATTCCAGTATGTCTCTGCAGTCTTGATCCCATCTTTGACAATTTGTGAATCGGAATTGATTTGACTATTAGCCCAAACAGTGGAAGCAATTAATAATAGTGTAATAAAAGTTAATGCGGTGACTGATTTTTTTGACATTGTAATACCTCCTGTTGTCTTTTGTCGATTGTGTTTTGCTGTACAACGCTGCTAATCAGCCGTGCTGTTTTTTGCGTCGGCTGAATCAGGTTTGTTAGCTGATGTCGTTTTAAAATATTTTTTAAACTTGTACAAAATTTCTTGAGAGACACCTTCTATATTTTCAATTCCTTCAAAAGATTTGTTTTGCCAAAAATGCTGTTCAATTTTGAAGGCGAGATTGTCATCGATCTCCATAACTTCTCTGAAAACTGTATGGTCACAATATACTGGATCGATTTTAACAAATGAACTTTTATCCGATAATATGGATTTTATATTCTTCAGAGAAGTTATGGAAAAATCTAAACCTGTAGGACCAGCAATAGTTGAAATATTCTCTAAGTGCTTATTTATTGATTTTATTTCATCAGTTAAACTCTTTATACTTTCCTCCAGTTTTTTCCCATGTTGAAATATCTCCGACTCTGATATTTCAGTATGTAAATAATCATTGAAATCTATGTAGAATACGTCAGAATAATTTTGTCCAATTTGAGGATGAAAATAAGTAGCAGTGACTTCAAATTCGGTAGGTATTTTTTTATCTTTTGAAAAGATATCTTGAGCTGTACGGAAAAACCATTTAAATTCTCTTCCGGGAGGCAAATATTTAATTCCTTTTATTAAAAGGGGTGGTTTTCTATTTTCATCTCTCCATGGAAGATCAATAGAAAATGAAAAGGTTACATTTTCGGCTGGCACATTTCCTATATTTGATACCACAAAATAAACTATAACACTGTGTTTTATGCTGATATCAAAATTAACCAACGGAGATACATTATAGATACGGCTTCGAACATCATTTATTTCATAGTCTTCCATCGGTTGCGATTTGAAATTGTACCGCTTGAAATATCTCTTTGAAGAATGGTCTTGATGTGGGGCTCTGTAGCTTTTAGGAATTTGAATTGCAAAAGCAGAGTTGGTTTCTGATAAAGGGATTTGAACAATTTTAATTTCGTCAATTATAGGAGTAATATTGCTTATTATTACCTCCTCCAACCATTCACGAGTAAAAATGCTATGATCAACGCCTTGATCAATTTCAATTGGCAAGTGTTCCTCTTCCCTAATCCCATAAATCAATATTCCCCCATCTGAATTTGCAAATGCAGATACATCCTTTGCAATTTCATGTCTTTTATTCTTATCAATAGCTCTGCTATCTTTATAATCCAGATGGATATTTTCCTGTACTTCATTCTTTATCAATAAATATAAATCTTCAATATTCTCTGGAAGTTTCACGGGTATTTACCTCTATCTTGTTCGGCTAACGAATCGCATAACAAGCAAGGCAGTAGCCTTGTTTGAGTTAATGCTTTTGTTCGATGTCTTTTTTATTAACTTGAGAATTCAGCTCAAGCTCAATCAGCCATTGCCTAATAGCAACAATTGCTGAATCTCGTGCTTCTACAAGTAACTCTAAACCAGAAACGTGGGTGCATTTCCCTGATTCCTCGGATCCATCGGGAAACCGAATAACACAATAACCTTCTAAACGATTTTGGAGAAAGGGATTAGGTGCAACTTTGCCTTCAGGGTAAGGAATTGTTTTGATTTCGATAGGAACAGGTATCCCTAACAGTTCTGCAATATATGCAATTTTTGTTACAGGTCCTTCAATACCTAACATTGTAGATCTCTCATTATAATTTTCTAACGCTACGACGAGTGATTTAGCACATTTCGAAAATTCGGTAAAATCAGCAGATGAGCCTGCTACAAGATCCGTTTGATCGGCAAATTGTCTTACTTGTTCTATTGTGCGAGTCCTATGATGTTTTAATTCGGCAGGGCTGTATGTCCGGGTCGTTCTTCCTGGGGAATACGCTGTATGAGCTTCATCATGGCAATTTGGACAAAGTGGAATAGCATTCTCTATATTGTCGTCTCCTGGTTCAATGTGGTGTACCTGAACACGGTGCAACCGACCACAAATACAACAACGTCGACCACATTCAGACAGGAGTTTCTCTGCTTCTTCTATGTCAAAACCCATGACATCCTCTAATTTCTCTATCCATCGAACAAGTTATTCTATAGTTTCTGGATATCTTTACATTACATGAAAACTTCCAAGATCTATGTAACTGTATCCCCCATTCATCATTTTGTAACTATCTTGTTTTTTCTAAATAACTTCATGATGTTATTATGTAAATCAATAGCCTTTCCTTTGCAACCCTATATTTTCATCTTTACGCATATCATGTCGATTTTCAGGATATACAGAAGTAGGTAGATTATCCATGTTTGCAATTATTTCCGGGAGAGGAAATGGAGTGGTGTATATGCTTTTGAAATAACATCTTCCCTTTATCAATTTTGCTGATATTTTTTACAGGTCATGAATAGTGTTGTTTATTACGGTTTGGAATCAAGTATTTTCGTAGACATTCGCGTTATACTGACAACAGGAAGGAGGGTTGAAAACAAGCGGGTTGAATATTTGCCGGTAACATGGTGCAAGTTTCGATTGAAATTCAATCAATTTTGTCATGCTGAATTTACACATAAAATTAGGCCATAACTAGAAAACACCCCCTGCCCTTCATTAATTTACTCTCTTAAACTGCAATACCCGTAGCGCTTAGTTCATAGAAACCATCTTTTCCCTACAGCCTACCTTCATTCCATTTACCTATTCTTCAAAATCGCACTGGATTGGAATTAAGCCAGATAGCGGCTTAAATTTATTTTAAAAGCATTTCATTCCAGTCTTTTCCGATTTCTGGAATTTCACGCAGGGCAGTATACACGGAAGGTATAACCGCCCTAATTTCGGTCGCTATTTT
>CAZRMB010000011.1:10767-13564 GCA_964600925.1 uncultured Syntrophomonas sp. | reverse complement strand
ACTTCGTAACCGCAGATTCCTTCATGATCGTAATGAGGAAACAGGGCATTATTGCGCCAGTCTGTACGGAGACATCCTTTAAATCGGTCATTTCCGATCACATCCGGCTTTAATCCCCGGTCCGACAAACAGGGCAGATATCCACATATTTTCGATTTATTCCAAGCTGTCCTGACCATAGAACGATTAGAGCAAATAGCTTGTACATTATCCACATACAGACTTTTTGATATTTCTACATGCGGCGATCCTAACCAATCACGCAGTCTTATTCTGACCTGGCCAATATCCGCACATCCTCGATTTTTAAGAAAATCTATAATGGTTCCATTGTCGCCACGATCTCGCACAGAAAAGTATATCCATGTTTCGCTTCTCCTTGAAATGATGATTTTATCGCCGTCTTGATGACGCATAACGACGGAGTTCCTGGAACTTTCTTTTTTATCCATGAAATAACCCAACGACGCTGAATATTCGGATAAATTGATTTCCGTCTTGAACCTGGTCAGCTCATCATTACCCACGGCTAAGCCTCCATAATCATATCCATGTCTATATCATTTTCGCTGTCAGCCTGGATATCCTGTTGTTTCTGAATCACATTTTCAAGAATCAAATCCTTACTGATAATAAAAGGTATTTCTTTTTTCTGGTAGGCTTTGATTTGAAACTTCGTTAAGGTAATAAAAGGATTATTCGGAACTTTTGTGTATGCCTGTAAGTCGGGAAGATTCATGAGCTGGGAGTTCATTAAAAGCGACTGGCGTTTTCTTCTTTGGGACATCGTAAGCCCATCCTTATAATCTCTTGGCCCCATGCTGATTGTTTCTTCGGATTCTAATATCTCAGTATCACCAATTTTCCGCACTAGGTATTGGGCCGTGTCGGGATCAGCAACCGCAAACATAACTGATGTGCCGCAGGCGTTTACTATTGTTGATGCCGTGTCAGATGAATATAGTTTTTTAATCTGTCCGATATCCTGAATACCTATCCATATTGACCCGCCTTTGCTTCGGCTTGCGGCTAGTAGTTCTGTGATGCTGGAGAGCCTCTGAAGCGTTCCAAATTCGTCCAGGATGAAGAAAATTCTTTTTTGAAGGTCATCCGTCATTGAAAGTAATTTCTTCCCCAAAAGGTCAATAAACAGGCTTAAAATCGGCCTAAGGGTTGCAGCTACATCCGCTTGATTGGTAACGAAGATAAAACCTGGCTTCCCATTGGAAAGCCAGTCCGTAATGGAAAATACTTCCTCCCGATCTTTCATGTACTCAAAGACGGCACAATATTGAATCATGGTCGATAGAACGCCAAGGGCTTGCTTGCTGCTGGGGTCTTCGATGTACCGATACCCTTTTTTCCCTTCAGGTATGTTGTTTAACCATTCACTGATTTTCTCGCTTTTTGCCGTTAATGCTGTCCATATGTGACGATTTGTTTTTGCTTCACTCTGCCATAGATAATGAAGTATTCCGGCCAGTACCGACCTGGCCCCTTCATTCCAGAAATCGTCTCCACGCTGTGTTTGGGGAATCAATGAGGCGGCTACATTGTTTATATCCAGCTTGCTTTTGATATCGCTGAATACGCACCATCCAATTGATCTTTCATCCAAGGGATTAAAAAGAATATCTCTACCCGGTTTATAAAATCTTTCCGTGTAGTCGCCTTTGAAGTCGTAAATAATCGCTTTATTTTGCCTCTGGATCAGTCTTTCAACTACTTGCGATAGAAAGACTGTCTTACCCGTACCCGGTCTGCCAACAGTGATTAAATGCTTGGTTTCTTCCTTAACAGGCAGCCTGAAAGAACCTATCGGAAGATCACCCTCCCCTATCTGTTTGATAAATTCTTTTGTGTCCAGTAAATCAGCGCCGGAAATGTATTTTGTGCTTGTCTGTTGGGCGGCTTTGGCCTTAAATTTTCCTATAGCAATAGGATACAAAAAGGCCGATACAACGCCTAGTCCAACAAAAGCACATACGTTTTCAATAAATATAAATCTTAGATATTCATTTACAATTGCCCCATTGGGAATTGTCTTGAACTTCAGACATGCAAAAAGGTACTTAAATAATCCTTCATACCAATAACCGTAAAAGAAATAATCTATTAGAATCAATGAAACAAGCTGGATCACAACAAATATGCCTATAACGTACATATGCATTTTTACCGTCATCCGTAAACTATTCCACCATGCTTCAAATCCTTTGTACGGGTTATTGGCACTCACGGCACGCCTTTTCTAGCTTTTGTAGGGCTTTAAAATAATATCTTTGTTCACAAAGACATTAAATTTCCAACCGGGCCGAATCTCAATTGTTGGCTGTACATTCAAATATTTGTCGGTTATTTTTTGGCCAACGTTGGAAATATTCAATGCAGCGCCTGAAGCTGCTTGCTGACCAATGGTAGCCTGACCAACGTCATTATTTCCTGCGGCAACTTTTGTTCCTACCGACAAAATTGTGCTTAGCACCACACCCGTTACCAGTTTAGCATAGTGATTATTAACCTTATCGGTGAGACCGGCGTAACCAGACAGATCGACACCGCTCATCCCCTCCAGGTCGATTGACTCACCATTCGGGAATATTAGCCGTGTCCAGACAACTAATACCCTTTCCTGAGCAAAAGATACTTTGCTGTCATACATTCCAATTACTCTTGTTCCCTGGGGAATTAGCAGATATTTCCCCGTAACCGTATCGTAAACGTTTTCCCTGACTTGGCCGACGATCCCCCCCGGCAGATCAGAATTGATTCCTGTTATCATAACGCCGGGAATGAT
>CAZRMB010000011.1:0-10667 GCA_964600925.1 uncultured Syntrophomonas sp. | reverse complement strand
TCCCCCCCGGCAGATCAGAATTGATTCCTGTTATCATAACGCCGGGAATGATATTTCCCGCCTTAAGTTCATATCGTGAAAGGGCTGAGAGTATTGGTCCCTTCACATAAAAATTTAAATTTGGTTTATCCCGTTTTTCCAGAAAGTCTCTCTTTTCGTCCTGCATGTTTTGGTCTTCCTGTCCGGGTAATTTGGGCATTTCGAAATGCGGCATATATGGCCCGACTCCACCGTTAGGCTGATTCTGTTGTGGTTGTGCAGGTTGTTGCTGAGAAGCCATTCCCTGAAACTTTATAGGGCTTTTTCTTGCTTCGACGAGTTCCTTTTGTAAATCGGATACCTGCATCCCGGCCTGTGATCCATAATTTGCCAATGCTGCAGGAGAAATATTGTTTACATTTGGAACGCTATTTGTTCCTGGCTGTAAACCGGCTTGACCTGAGATAGTTTGATTTCCCGCCATAGTTTGCTTGTTCAGTCCTTGTTTGATTTTCTTCTCGTTCTCGAAGTTTTGCATTTTTGTATATGTATCTGGAGCGTTGGCTATTATATCCGGTGTAACCGGATTTGTTGTCACGGGAGCATCCTTTTTGATCATATTCTTTTCTGCTATCTCTTGTGGAGTCATCTTTTTTGCAGGCTGTAAGGCACTAAGAAAAGCGAATAACCCGACAACAGAGGCCAATGCTGCAAGAACCATTATTAACTTTCGATTAAAGCGTGTCCCTTTCGGAGGCTCCGCGTGCAATGCGAGACCGTTTACTACCTCCTGTGGGTCGTCTTTCGTCGGCGGAAGATCGAGGGGCTTTTCGGAAGTTTCTTTTTTCTTTAATTTAAAGAAGTTCAATTTCATTTCCGGCCCTCCTTTACTTTTGACGGGTAATCATTACAATTTCTTTCCCGTTCCTCATTTCCGCCCATTGATTTATCAGTCTGTCCACGATGTAATAATTTCCTTTAACCCTGTAATTTACCAAGGAAAGTCCTTCTTTATTCTTCATAAATAACGCTGGCGCTTCAGTCGTCGCCATTTTATCACCCATCTGGATATAAGTCTTTTTCCCATCGTCAAAGACCATCTTTGGCGTCCAGGAATATGTTTCTCCTCCGAAGGCCCAGCCGGTTTTTTCTTCTATCTTGTATCTAAAGTTGAATTTATCAGGTGCAACCACTGCAACGGTTTGATCATCGTCTTTGTGCAGCCTTTCATCTTTTTGTCTCACAAAAGCGACTTTGTCATCATGTGGATAATTCCATCCCACAATCGGCACGTAAAAATCAGCCGTTGACCTGGCACTTATTTGATATGCCCTCTTATCCGTTGTAATGATGAAATTGGTCTGTATACCCGATTTCAAGGGTTTGACGTATACATGCCATCTACGGCTTTCGCCTTTGCCGGATAATGCCTTATCGACTATCCACCGGACGGTATCGCCGCCGCCTATAAATTCGATATCCTCCCCAGGCTGCAACTGTATGTCTGTAAGATATCCCTCATGACAATAAATCTTATAAACGGACGTCGGACTATAAGAAAAGAAGGTCTTGGACTGTATTTTCGGTTGATTTTGAATTCTTTGTGTACCTTCTCTTGTTGACACCTTTATTGCGTAACGGGCCTCTTTTTCCGCCTTTACTTCTTCATAGGTCAACAATTCTTCAGCGGGAGGTATTATCTCTTCTTGTTGCATATTTTGGGGATTAGTTTCTTGTTGCGGCACTTGTGGCACGTTGTTTTGAGCTCGGACGGCAGAAGTCCTTGCATCTTTCGGTTTTGCTCCCTTCAACTCAGGGTTTAAGGATGTCCCTTCCCCGGCAAGGGCATAAGGAAAAAACATCGTCGTTGCTAAATACCAGCTACCCAATACAAAACCTACTATAACAACACCAGCTAAAGTAACTCGGATAAGTTTTCTTCTTTTTCCTATTGCCTCCTGACACCTTTCGAGTGTCACCTTGTATTTTATTAATATCTTTTTCATACTTAAACCTCCCTTGAATACGAAAAATCCGTTACATACATTCCTAAAGGGTTTCGCATAAGTTCTTGTTCCGTTGTCGGTTGCGTAAATTCGATGCTTATTAAACCTGTCATACGGTATGATTCTTTTATTGCACCCTCTTTACTGTAAACCTCTTCGATCCAGCGAACTTGAAAAGTACTGTCGGACATCTTCACGATTGCTGTAGGCGTAACTGCTATTGTTTGTTCGCCAAGTATGCTCAATGGATCGTCTTTCTTGATAAGCTCATTCATTTTAGTGGCCGCACGCTGCCGCATCATAGCGTATGCCCCTATCCATGATTGTTTCTTTACCACCGGGTCCAGTGGCATGGCCCGGACGTCTGTAACCCATTTTGACAGGAAATATTTGATCTGTGGATCTGTCGGATTGCCTTTTGCGTGCACCGCCTTTGATACCGCAAGAACTTCTCCGTCTTTGCCGACTTCTACAACATAGGGTGTAATGCTGCTTTTGGCAGACTGGAATATTAACCCGATAACAAGTACTAAACAGACTCCTAACGTACAGAAAAAAGCCAATCGCCAGTTATAAGCCTGTACCCTTGCATTGCCGATTCGGTTGTCCCATATCTCCTTTGCCTTTAAATAGGCAGATTCCGCTATTCCTTCCGGTTTATATGTTTCTGTCGGTTGGTTCATTTCATTCCTCATGATTAACCTCCAAGATATGTTTTACTCTTGTTACGTGGTATTTTTTCCGGGAGGACTCGAATTGCTTTCCGGCTTATAGTGTGGTGCTGTATTCAATCCAGATGATGTATTTAACGACGCTCCTCCGCCTTTTATTTTGTCCTTTATGAGACTTCCAACTCCGCTCATCCCACCGCCTCTGTAAGCATTAAATAGCGATCCCCCTCCATGTCCAAGATTCCCGGCCATACTGCCAGCTGATTTTATGCCACTCACACCCATTTTGCTGGCTTGATAGCCTATCACGCCCGCTGTTAGAGCCGCAGCCGCAGCCGATCCCGCCGTAAGTGTCGGGCTACCAGAAAGAAGACCAGACACGACACTTGGCGCATGCCAACACAAGAAGGCAATAGCCAGAGAACCTAAAAGCAGGCAAAATATTTGTTCATTTGTCGGGTCTGTGGGAAGCGTCCAAGATTTAACAAGAGGGATAGAAGCAGATGCTATAAAAGCTAAAACCATTAGCTTAATTCCAAACGATAGAACAGCTCCTATAGCTTTTTCTCCTAAAAACGCTGTATGCTTGTTAACCCCAAAAGGAATCAGTATAAGGGCTAACGTTGCAACAATATAGAATTCGAGATATGTAATGAATATCTGAATTCCAATAACAAAGTAGCACAGCATAATTGCCAGACCACTTACTTCGGCAAGCAATATTTTATGTAGGTTCATTAAGACATCTACTTTTCCGTAGCTATCAATGAACTCAAATATTGGTTTCGTAACCCAAATTCCACAAGTTGATATATTGGAAGGATCACTTATTAAACTTTTAGATAACCCCCCTCCCCCGGCTTTAATGCCTATCATCTCAAAACTATTCAGTAAAATGTTTACCAATCCTCTGTAATCAGATACGATAAAAATGAACAGACCATATTTGAGAGTCTTTTCAATTAAAGTCTTCATGTGATCGCTGTCTGTGAGATTTAGAAGAATCGCAAGCAATAGGTCTATCAGCATCAGTGTGCCGAGAAGCCATTTTGCATCGCCGCTGATCATGCCTACACCATTTGTAAATATATCACTGAAATTGTTGAGTATTGTTGTTAGTATTTGGGTGTCTGGTATCATATCCCCCCCCTAGAATTGCTTAGTACCCCGTCCTTGCCCCTCACCTGGACGTTGAACCGTGCTCTTAAAAAATTTATCTGAATTGGCTTGGTTAATTGCCACACATTCTCGATCAGCCAGCTTTTCGGCCTGAGACATTTTTGAGCATTCTTCTATTTTTTGTTTCATTTCCGCTGGATGGTTTTTGAAATATTCTGCATCTCTCTTTCCACACCCAACCACAGCAAATATAAAAACAACGATAGTCAACATAATCAGATGTTTTTTCATGATAGTTCTCCTATTTGAATTGTTTAGTGCCCCGTCCCTGCCCTTCACCTGGACGTTGAACTGTACTACTAAAAAATTTATCTGAATTGGATCGTGACATTGCCGCCCTGTTTGCCTGGTCGGCATAATAAGAGGACTCCGCCCGATAACTGGTCGCAACAATTTGCTGTAGCCTCATAAGCTGCTGCGCCTGTATGGCTGCAATTGCATTTCCGGCCTGGGCCGCTGAGAGTGCCCCGCCAGATGAATTTGAAGCAGTAAGGAGGCTCTCCAGATTAGCAGCGTCATTGGCCAACTCTGATACCATCCCTTGCGCACGCATGGCGTCATAGTTGGCATTGTCTGTCTGTTTCAGGATTTTAAGAGCTTGCGCCGCATAGTCTGAGCCTTTCATCCCATTATATCTTCCAAAATCGGCACCATATAGTTGATCCCATGCCCCTTGTACCTGTGCATAATTCATTGTTATGCCGCGAAGGGAGGCTTGAATTTGCATGAGCGTTGCAAGCCGGCCCTGAAGGTTTGACAGTACGGATGCCGCTGAGCTCGGGTCCATTTTTGCAAGATTTTGTAGTTGATATTGGAGACTTTTAAGTTGATTAGCAGTTTGGTTAACCGAGTTGGTGGCGGATGTTATTTGTTGCATACCGTTCAATATGCTCTGTATCAGATTCCCCGGATCAAATACGATATCACCGAATCCTAAAAACGCATTTGAAGGGCGCACGGACAGCATGATTATCGCCGCAAATACAAAGATAGACCATTTAATTCGTTTTTTTATTCCTCCATGTTTTCCACTAGAACAGCAGTGGATTATTGATATTCCGGTTATAAGTTTGCCGAATGTAAATGGTCTCTTATTTTTTTTCCTATTCTCATTCCACGTCTTACCCATCGTTACACCTCCACAACTGATCATTGTGTTTGTGAATATTTTTCATAATCTCTTGCTGCTTCCGGCATTCTTTTAAATTCCAGCCACTTTACATTAAACAATCCCCCTGAAGACTGGATTTGGCTAACCATCTTCCGGTCTTCAGGGGTAGAAGCTCCACAATACGCTAGGGCCAAAGGGCCTAGCGCTAATTCAAAAAGACGGCTTCCCATAGGCGACTTGTAGTAGTATTGCCTTTTAGGGGTTGCCATCCCGATAATCTCTATTTCGCGTTCATTAAGTCCAAATCCCTGGTATATCTGAGACATATGCGATTCAAAGGCGTTGCTGTTGGGAAGGTATATCTTTGTAGGGCAGGATTCCTTAATAACACTTGCAATGGAACTGTTTTCAACGTCCTGTAAGGACTGTGTTGCAAAGACGACGGCTACATTTGCCTTTCTTAAGACCTTCAGCCATTCCCTCATTTTTGCGGCAAAGATTGGATTGTCTAAAAACAGCCAGCATTCATCGAGAAATAGAACTGTCGGCGCTCCAGTGAACCTCTGCTCAAGCTTATGGAAGATATAGGATAAAGCCGGCACTACGGCTGCTTTTGTTTCCATAAGTTTAGCCATTTCAAATACCTGCCACCGGCCATAATCAAGATTGTCAGACGTAGCATCGAATAGTCTTCCGAAAGAGCCTCTTAATGTAAACGGTTCAAGGGCCTGCCTTAAATCAGCATCCTGTAATAACAGGGTTAACCCCGTAATGGTTCGTTGATCGACCGGAGAGGTTGCAAGGGATGTCAAAGCCGTCCAAACAGCCTTTTTTATTTCGGGATTAACCTCAAGATTTTCGGCACGGAGCAGATCATAAATCCATTCCGCAGCCCAGGATAACTCCAGTTCATTGTCTATTGCCGCCAGAGGCTGAAAAGCCAAAGACTCTCTTTCTCCAAGATCATAAAAATCCCCGCATACTCCTGCGGTAAGAGCCTTAATCGAACCGTCCTTGTCAAAAAAGTATATTTGCGATCTTTCGTACCGCCGGAACTGTGCTGCCAGGATAGCCAAAAGAACCGATTTTCCGGCCCCCGTAGGTCCGACTATCATTGCGTGGCCGACATCATCCACGTGGAGAGAGAATCTGGAAGGGGTATTTCCCGGTGTATCCGTGTGCATCAGTACCGGGCCGTTAAGGTGTTTGTTCCTTTCCGGCCCCGCCCATACTGCTGATAAGGGGAAAATATGAGAAAGGTTCATCGAACTTAAAATCGGTCTGCGAATATTCCCTCGGCAAAGACCGGGAAGAGAACCAAACCAGGCATCAACAGCGTTGATTGTTTCATTAATGACGGTAAAACCCAAGGCGTTGATCGTCTTTTCTAATGCCCTAACCTTCTTTTCAACTATTTTGTTGTCTTCATCCATAACAACAACCGACGCCGTGAAGTAGCCATAAGAGACGGCATCGTCGGCAACTTCCTGCATAGCTATATCGGCGTCATTGGCTTTGTTCAGGGCGTCATTATCCACCATTGCACTTTCTGTTTGCGTTATCGTTTCCTTGATCAGGGTCATAACGCCCTTTCTTTTGGCAAACCATTGACGGCGATTTTTCCCAATTTCGGATAGTGCCTCTTGTTTATCCATGGGAATAAACCGTGTCACCCATCGATACTCAAAGTTAAGCCGGTTCAAATTGTCCAGAAGACCCGGCACTGTAGAACCTGGGAAGCCCAAAATTGAAACGATTCGCAGGTGATGATCACCCAACCGTGGCTCAAGACCGCCTACCAGCGGTGTATCAACGATTATTCCATCGAGATACATGGGAACTTCCGGCACTCGCACCCAATGCCGCTTGTTCGATATGCAGCTATGCAGATATGTAAGTGTTTCCGAATCATCAAGCGGCCTTGCTTCCGGCATTATTTCCGCCAACAACGCTAAGAGCCTTTCCGCTTCCGTTACGAAGTTTTTTAAGTGTGTTTCATATGATACTTGCTCCAGCTCGTTGCCCTTCCCTCTTTCAAAAAAGAAGCTCTCCACTTTTCCCTGTTTTTCCTGAGGTGGAAGAAATACAATTGTGAAGTAATACAAGCTTTCAAAATGATTTCCTTCCGAAAAATATTCCCGTCTTTCCTGGTCGATCATCGCCGTAACTAAATCAGGGAAATCTGAATTAGGGTAATCCTGGCTTTTGATTCTTTGTGCTTCCGTGTAGATACACCAACCACCGGGAAGCCGCTTTATAGCGTTATTTAGCCGCCTGGTTATAGACACCAGCTCGGCTTGCGTTGCACTTTCCAAGTCCGGCCCCCGGAAAGCATAAGATTTTTGAAAGCTGCCGTCTTTGTTAAGAATTACCCCCGGCCACACAAAAGCGGCCCAGGGAAGATAATCCGACAACTTGTTAGGCTTTCGTTGAAACTCTCGTAAAGACATCATGAAGAATCACCTCACGTTTCATAATAGCCTTTTTGTTTTATGTGACGCTTAAAGGCGTCAAAGAACTGCGGATCACGTTTGGTCATTAAAACAGTGGCACCGTGAATAAACAGACAAAAAGGCAATACCCAAAGAGAATGCAGCGCAATTACGAATGCTGATCCAATGGTTCCATTGAGAATTGCCACAGCCCGCGGCACACCCCCTAAAAGAATTTGCTCGGTTAGTGACCTGTGTAATGCAATTTCGTATCCGTCCATATTTGGCCCCCTGGATTAAAAAGCACAGCCGCCGGCGAAACCGAAGAAAGACAGTGCAAAACTGGAAGCGGAAAAAGCGATTGACAATCCGAAGACAATAGACAAAATCTTTCTCATTAGGCCGCCGCTTTCGCCAAAGGCAAGACCTAGCCCTGTAACGACGATAGCAATTACGCCCACAACCTTCGCAACAGGGCCCGCTATAGAATCTAAAATTCTTTGTAGCGGACCTTCCCAGGGCAAACCTGATCCCGCTGCGTGCGCAATCGCTGGCAGAACAAGAAATACCAGCGCCAGAACAACTACCTTCGACACTCCCTTGCGATTCATTTTTTACCTCCTTCTCATATTTTTTAGACAGGCTGAGTAAGGTATTGTCCGTTCTCAAAGCCTGTTACTCGTATGATTTCCGGAACCTTCCTGCTGTGCTTGTACCTTTCGATAAAAACGACCATATTAATTACTTCCGCGATCAGTTCTTTTTGCGGCGTTGGAATTGCTTCCTGGATTAGTTGTTCAATTCTGGTTAATCCGCCTTTGGCACTGTTTGCATGGACTGTTGCCACGCCGCCAGGATGTCCTGTATTCCATGCTTTAAGAAGGGTTAAAGCCTCCCCTCCCCTAACCTCTCCGACGATGATTCTGTCCGGCCTTAATCTCATCGTAGCCCTTAGAAGATCATTCATAGATACATGATCACGGCTACGCATAAAAACCGTATCCGGGGCCGTACATTGAAGTTCTAAAGTGTCTTCGATGATTATGCAGCGATCCTGTGTTGCCGCCACTTCGTTGAGTACCGCATTAGCCAGAGTTGTCTTTCCACTTCCTGTGCCGCCAACGATCAGGATGTTTTTCTTTTGATGTACTGCCTCGATTATCTTTTCTTTTTGAGATTCTGTGAGGATTCCCTTTGCTACGTAATCCCCCAGGTCAAAAACCATGAGAGCTTTTTTCCTTATTGTGAAAACCGGCGTTGATGTAACCGGCGGTAAAATTCCTTGAAACCGGTTTCCGCTTTCAGGAAGCTCTGCGGAAATAAGAGGATTTTCTGCACTGCATACTGATCCGGTTGAACTGGCCACAAGCTCAATTACCCGCTGTGCATTTGCCGGAAGTATTTTATAGCCTGTATTTTCACGGCCTATACCCAGTCGATCCGTCCAGAGAAATCCATCGGGATTAAGCATGATCTCAACTACGCCCGGATCTTCAAGAAGTGAAACAACATGAATTCCCAGGGCAGTAGAAAGCATTTGTAAAAGTCGCTCATGCTGAATGTCACCTTTAAAGCCATGTACATTATTTGCTTTTGTTGCTTGTTGCTGCTGTTCGCTCACTTTTTTCCTCCTTTTTGAAAAAGGTGATATTTCGATAAGACGCGACAGTATTTGTGTCTCTGATATTTGAACGAAATGGATAATAAACCTGATACCTGTTGTTACAGGCTATTTTGGTTGACCAGTTGTTTCCTGCTTTGTGGGCTTTTTTAAGGATTCTGCGTACGTATTCTTTACCTTTGAATGCTCCGCCGCTGTTGTAGCTTGATAATGATTTTAAAAGAGTAAGATCGGACGAATCGTGGGGGGATTTTTGGGCGTGTAATTGATAAAATTCTGAGAGGATTCGGGTTCCTGCTTTTATGCTGGTGCAAGGATCAAAAAGATCATCAACATCAATTCCCCTGCTTCTCAGTTCTTTCAGGTGAGTAGTGTTAATCTGCATAAGGCCCACGTCTAACCTGTGGCCCTTGGCTAATAATCTTTTTGCTACTTCGACAGCTTCTTTTTTTGACTTTGGAAATATTGCCGTCCCCGTAGGCCCATCATGTATGGCATACGGGTTTCCACCGCTTTCGACTTCAACAATCGCGTGTATTGTGGCCGGGTGGACGTCCGAGCCACATGTTCCATAGAGGGGAGTGAATGTTAGCGCACCTGCTAACAATAACATCATCATGTCACAAGACCTTTACCGGATATGCCTTACCAATTATGCAAGACAAAGAAACGGCCCCCATATATCTTCCATCGAAAGAGTTTGGAATATGTGATGACACAGGAAGAAAAGAAGCATGCTCTACTGTGTGGCATCCTTTCATCGGATAAAGGGGCAACCCTTGACTATCTTGGGTTGACACTTTACCGATATACTTTCCGTTAACAAAAAAATCCCCAAACAATACGCAATATGTATCTCCTTCGAGCGCACCAACATACTTCAGAAGTGGCCAGCCTCTGGGAAGCCAACTACGGCCATACACCAAAGGCTCGGCCCATTCAGGAGGGGAAAATACAACCATGTCGCCACGCTTCAGGAAAAGGGAACTTGTATGAATTACACGGTAAAGACCCAGGGGTGCGCTTTCGGAAAGATTTAGGTAATAGTGATGTTTATATACGGAAATCTTAAAGGACACTGAGAGCAACAATATTCCCCCTGCACATGTAATGAGAATTAAAGTTGCCCTTTTTTTACAGTTGCCCTTCATGATCTCGGTCCTTTTTTAAGTATTGATAATCTTTTCGGGCTACGTATTAAGTACTTTTAAATACTTACTATTTTTGCAATAATTTAGTTATCTAATAACTAATAGTAATACGATATATTATGTTATGGATTATTGATACTTCAATCGAGGTATCATGTCAAGAAAATTTTTTATTTCTTGTGACTTTTCTTTGAGGCAAGTGAAGATAATTCCGCTACTATTTCTTTATCTTCAAATTTTTTATTCGGATTCATAAAAGGTATATTTTCTTGAAAAGGCAAAAAGAGCTGATGAACTCTAAGAAGAAAGCGAAAATATTCGCTTTGTGTTAATCCGGTTTTTTTACAGTATGCTTTTAATTGTTCATGTTCTTGAGGAGTCAGTTTTATTGATGTGGAACATTTGAACTTGGGATCATTTGTATATGCCAAACTAATTACCTCCTGCAAGAACAGCATCAAATGAACTGGTCTGGGAAATTTAGACAGTGACATAAGTGAATAAGCTGCTCTATAAT
>CAZRMB010000010.1:0-21603 GCA_964600925.1 uncultured Syntrophomonas sp. | reverse complement strand
ACAGGTGGAATATCTACCGGTGAAGGCAGGTATTCTACCACGGCGTCAAGTAACATTTGCACCCCTTTGTTTTTAAAGGATGAGCCGCATAGTACAGGTACTAAATGGTTGGATATAGTTTGTTTTCTCAAAGAACTTTTGATCTCCTCAGTGGAGACCGGAATGGCTTCCAAATATTTTTCCAGTAATCCATCATCGTTTTCAGAAATCTTTTCAAGCAGATATTCCCGATGAAGTGCTGCTTCAGCTAGTTCCTGTTCGTTCAGATTTCTTTCACTGTAAATTTCACCGTTACCGTCTTCATATTCATAAACTTTCATATTAACAAGATCAATAATACCGGTGAAATTTTCTTCACAGCCCAACGGCAACTGCAGCGGGATCGCATTGCTGCCAAGACGTTCCCTGATCATATTTACCGTTCTGGTAAAATCCGCACCCACCCGATCCATTTTGTTGATGAATGCGATACGGGGAACATTATACCGATCAGCCTGCCTCCATACTGTTTCTGATTGCGGTTGTACTCCGGCAACCGCACAGAATATTCCTACAGCTCCGTCGAGTACTCGTAAAGAGCGTTCTACCTCCACTGTGAAGTCCACATGTCCGGGTGTGTCGATAATATTGACGGAACAATCCTTCCAATAGCAGGCAGTAGCAGCAGAAGTAATCGTAATTCCCCGCTCCTGCTCCTGATACATCCAATCCATTGTAGCAGTGCCCTTATCAACCTCACCCAATTTATGGACTTTGCCGGTATAGAATAACATTCTTTCCGTGGTGGTGGTTTTGCCGGCATCAATATGAGCCATAATACCAATATTTCTAATGGCAGTTAGTTCTGATTGCTCAAGCATTTATGCTCTCCAGCGTGTGTCCTACCAACGGTAATGGGCAAACGCTTTGTTGGCTTCGGCCATCTTGTGCGTATCTTCTCTCTTTTTAACAGATCCGCCGTTGCCATTGGCTGCATCGAGTATTTCTCCAGCCAGGCGCTCGGCCATGGTCTTTTCACCGCGTTTGCGGGTATAACCTACCAGCCATCTGATCGCCAAAGTTTGTCTTCTGTCTGCTCTTACTTCCACCGGAACCTGATAGTTGGCTCCACCCACTCTTCTGGCTCTGACTTCAACAATGGGAGTAATATTTTTCATGGCTTCTTCAAAAACTTGCATCGCTTCTTTGCCAGTCTTCTTTTCTATCATAGCAAAGGCATCATAGCAAATTCTCTCAGCCAAGCTTTTTTTCCCATCCCACATTACCTGATTGACCAGTTTGGTGAAGATCTTACTATTGTAAATCGGATCCGGCAGCACGTCTCTTTTTGGAACGGCCCCTTTTCTTGGCATATCTTTGAATCCTCCTATTTCTTCACTTTCGGACGTTTGGTCCCATATTTGGATCTGGCTTGCAAACGGTTCTGAACACCTGATGCGTCCAAAGTACCCCTTATAATATGATATCTTACGCCTGGCAAGTCCTTGATTCTGCCTCCTCTGATGAGAACCACGGAATGCTCCTGTAAGTTATGACCTATACCTGGGATATAAGCAGTTACTTCAATCCCATTGGTTAATCTTACCCTGGCAATTTTACGCAGTGCTGAGTTAGGTTTCTTAGGGGTGGTTGTATATACACGCGTACATACGCCTCTTTTCTGCGGACAGCTTTTCAGGGCTGGTGCTGTTGATTTTTTCGTTATTTGTTGACGTCCTTTTCTAACCAGTTGATTTATAGTCGGCATACCTGCACCTCCTTCCCCTTTTAATCAATCAGTAATGCTGCTGCAGCTGCACCTACTTCAATGCCGCAGGCATTGCCCAGTTGTTCCATTTTATTAACCTCTTCAATCTCTACCTGATGTTGCTGGCAGAGAACGCGCAGAGAACTTATTATATGAGGTTCAGCATCGTCGGCTACATATACTCTCATGGTCTGGCCTTTGATAATTGCTTTTTTAACCTGTTTGGTCCCAATTACCTTTTTGCCATCCCGCAGTTCGTTCAACGACAATCCTGTTCCTCCTCCCGACAAGTAAGCCTTATTTTCAGCTAATTTATGAGCCTATTTGTCGCGCACCATAATATTTTAGCATCAAGGTTCTTCACAGTCAAATTAAATTTAAGGAGAATCAGGCTTTCCTGCTTATTATTTAAACAGGAAAGCCCTTCATCATCATAATTTTAAAACCTCTTAATCATTCAGCCAATATTTCTGGCTCCGGGTTATTCATAACATCAACATTTTTGTATATCGAATATCCGGTCCCGGCAGGAATAAGCTTGCCAATGATAACATTTTCCTTTAGACCAATCAGGCTATCGACTTTACCCTTAATGGCAGCCTCGGTTAGTACTTTCGTTGTTTCCTGGAAAGACGCAGCCGACAAGAATGAATCTGTATTCAATGAAGCTTTGGTAATACCTAGCAACATAGGCGAACAAACTGACGGTAACCCGCCATCGGTGATGGCACGATAATTTTCTTCTTCAAAGTAAGCCACGTCAATAAAGGCACCAGGCAGATGGGTTGTATCACCGGAATCTTCTATTTTTACTCTCTTCATCATCTGACGGATCATTATTTCAATGTGCTTATCACTGATATCTACGCCCTGGGAACGATATACTTTTTGTACCTCCTGCAATAGATAGCGCTGAACGGCTTGAACCCCTTTGGTTTTTAAAATATCATGGGGATTAAGCGGTCCTTCAGTCAGGGCATCACCGATATCGACCCAGTCGCCCGCCTGTACCTTCAAGCGTGAACCATAATGCACCAAAGCAGAAGCAAATAGTTCTTCATTGTCTCCTAAAATTTGCACCTCGCGGCGGCCTTTGCTCTCGCCCATTCTTACTCTACCCGATGCTTCGGCCACCAGTGCCTGACCTTTAGGCTTGCGTACTTCAAATAGTTCCTCAACACGGGGCAAACCGCGAGTTATATCTTCGCCGGCAACTCCACCCGTATGGAATGTACGCATGGTCAACTGAGTACCTGGTTCACCAATCGATTGTGCAGCCAGAATCCCAACTGCTTCACCTATTTCAACATCATAACCGGTAGCAAGATTACGGCCATAGCATTTTTTGCATACTCCGTGAGGAGTCTTACATGTCAGCACGGAGCGAATCTTGACCCGATCCAACCCGCATCGTTCAATTGCGAAACCCTGTTCGTCATCGATCATCTGATTTTCTTCGACCAGTATTTCTCCTGTTCCAGGATGAAGGATCGTATCGACAGATACCCGGCCAATTATTCTTTGGTTAAGGGGCTCAATCAGTTGAGATCCTTCCATAATTTTTTCAACCCAGATTCCTTCAACTGATTCGCAGTCTTCCTCCCTTACGATGACATCCTGGGATACATCGACCAGTCGGCGGGTCAGGTAACCTGAATCCGCTGTACGCAAAGCTGTATCTGCCAGACCTTTGCGGGCACCGTGGGTAGAAATGAAATATTCCAAAACGGTCAGCCCTTCACGGAAGTTTGCTTTGATCGGGAGATCTATGATTTTGCCCTGCGGGTCTGCCATCAGACCGCGCATGCCTGCCAACTGCCTTATCTGTTGGAAATTACCGCGGGCACCAGAAGTAGCCATCATATAAACAGGATTATCTTCTTCCAGGGACCGCTTTAAAGCCTCGGTAACTTCTTCAGTGGCATCATTCCAAATTTCAACCACTTGGGTATGTCTTTCATCTTCGGTTATCAGTCCCATCAAGAAATCCTGCTCTATTTCTTCTACTTCTATGTCAGCGTTGGCCAATATGGCTTCTTTTTCCATGGGTGTCTGGAAATCGATCACGCCTACGCTCAATCCAGCCTTGGTTGAGTAACGGAATCCCAGTCGTTTCATTCCATCCAGCATCTGTGCTGTCTTGGAGTTGCCTTCCAAACGATAACATTCATATACGATGTTGCCCAGTTTCTTTTTATCAATCGTTTCATTATAATAACCAAGACTGTCAGGAATTATCTCGTTAAAAATTACCCTTCCCACCGTCGTTTCATTAAGATAATAGGGTGTTTTGATGTCATTGCCTTTTTCCTCAGCAACTTTGATCATTTCCGCAGTCATTTTCATCCTGACCAAAATCTTTTCATGCAACTGAATATTGCCCAGTTCATAAGCCATCTGTGCTTCATTGGGACTGCTGAACGCCCGGGGGGTTTTATTGGCATCCCAATCTTTTGCACCAACATAAGTAAGATAATATACCCCAATAACGATGTCCTGGGTTGGTGTAACAACCGGTTTGCCATCTTTGGGGTTCAGAATATTATTACTGGCCAACATCAGCAAGCGGCATTCCGTTTGCGCTTCGGCTGAAAGCGGTACATGAACCGCCATCTGATCGCCGTCAAAGTCGGCATTATAAGCTGTACATACCAAAGGATGTAATTGCAGGGCACGTCCTTCAACCAATACCGGTTCAAAGGCTTGTATGCCCAATCTATGCAACGTAGGTGCACGGTTTAACATAACCGGATGTTCTTTTATGACATCATCCAAAATGTCCCATACTTCTTCCCGGCCTCTTTCTACCATCTTTTTAGCACTTTTTATATTGGTAGCGATGCTCCGGTCAACAAGTTTTTTCATGACAAATGGTTTGAATAATTCGAGTGCCATTTCTTTCGGCAACCCGCACTGATGCATAGCTAATTTAGGTCCGACTACGATAACTGATCTTCCTGAGTAATCAACCCTTTTACCCAACAGGTTCTGGCGGAAACGTCCCTGCTTGCCTTTGAGCATGTCACTCAAAGATTTTAAGGGACGATTGCCCGGTCCGGTTACAGGTCTGCCCCGGCGTCCATTATCAACGAGGGCGTCAACTGCTTCCTGCAACATACGCTTTTCATTGCGGACGATTATATCAGGCGCACCAAGATCCAACAACCGTTTGAGACGATTGTTGCGGTTAATTACCCGCCGATACAGATCATTTAAATCAGAGGTGGCAAAACGACCTCCATCCAGCTGTACCATAGGTCTTAATTCAGGCGGTATAACCGGAAGAACATCCAGGATCATCCACTCGGGATTATTATTGGACAACCGGAAGGACTCGGTTACTTCCAGTCTTTTAATGCCCCGTCCTTTCCTCTGTCCGGTAGTTGTTGCTATCTCTTCTTTCAGTTCCTGCGACATAACATCCAGATCAACTTCGGCCAGCAGTTCCTTGACTGCTTCAGCGCCTATCGCAGCATGGAAGCTTTCTCCATATCTTTCCCGATTCTCCCTGTACTCACGCTCATTCAGGAGTTGTTTCTTGAGTAAAGGTGTATCTCCGGGATCAATGACTATATAATTAACAAAGTAGATTACTTTCTCCAAGACCTTGGGCGACATATCCAACAGCAAACCCATCCGGCTTGGAATGCCTTTTAAATACCATATATGGCATACCGGAGCTGCCAGTTCAATATGCCCCATGCGTTCTCTTCTTACTTTGGAAGTAGTAACTTCCACCCCGCAACGGTCACAAACAATACCTCTATGGCGGACCCTTTTATATTTGCCGCAATGGCACTCCCAATCTTTTACCGGTCCAAATATTTTTTCACAAAACAAGCCCTCTTTTTCCGGCCTCAGGGTACGATAATTAATTGTTTCAGGTTTTTTTACCTCACCGCTGCTCCAAGATCGGATTTGTTCAGGAGAAGCCAGGGATATTTTGATCCGTTCAAAATTATTGACATCTAACAAATCATTCTCTCCCTTCCAGAAGATGTGCTTACTTGAACTTTACGTGATTTTTACAAGTACATTTGAGTTTCTAGATCAGATCATCATCAAGATCAGGGACTGATAACTCTTTCTCGTCCAAGTCCGTTTGATCAAGATCTTCGTCTGATTCAAAGTCATCATCAAGAGCCTTATCCGTTTCGCTTTCATGAGCCATGGGGATATCAGGCAGATCCATTCCCAATTCGATGGCTTTTTCCCTTTCATTGAGAGCGAAATCTACATCCTTGATTTGAATCTCATGGTCATCATTAGACAGTATCTTTATGTCAAGTGCCAAACTCTGCAATTCTTTGATTAAGACTTTGAAGCCCTCCGGTACTCCAGGTTCAGGAATGTTTTCGCCTTTGACAATAGATTCATAGGTTTTTAGACGGCCCTGAACATCATCTGATTTTACGGTCAGGATTTCCTGCAAGGTATAGGCTGCACCATAGGCTTCCAATGCCCATACTTCCATCTCTCCAAAACGCTGTCCCCCGAACTGTGCTTTTCCTCCCAGCGGTTGCTGGGTGACCAGAGAATATGGTCCGATCGAACGGGCATGAATTTTATCATCAACCAAATGGGCCAGTTTCAACATATATACAAATCCAACCGTTACTTCATGGTCAAACCTTTCACCAGTACGACCGTCACGTAGAATTGCTTTTCCGTTTGACGGCAGCCCAGCTTGTGTGCGCAACTCAATAATATCATCTTCTGTAGCTCCGTCAAAGATAGGCGTTGCTATTCTGATTCCCAGTTCATGCGCAACCCAGCCCATATGACATTCAAGGATCTGACCGATATTCATACGTGAAGGCACGCCTAACGGATTAAGAACGATCTGTACCGGGGTGCCGTCTTCCAGGAAAGGCATATCTTCTTCGGGCAGAATCCTGGATATTACACCCTTGTTGCCATGACGTCCGGCCATTTTATCGCCTTCGGATATTTTTCTTTTCTGCGCAATATAAACACGTACGAGGCGATTCACACCGGGTGGCAGCTCGTCCCCATTTTCACGTGAAAAACGTTTTACTGCTACTATTTTACCTGCTTCCCCATGCGGAACGCGTAGGGAAGAATCTCTTACTTCGCGTGCTTTTTCTCCGAATATAGCCCGCAGCAATCTTTCTTCCGGAGTCAATTCAGTTTCACCTTTGGGAGTGACCTTGCCGACCAGAATATCATCAGGCCGAACTTCCGCCCCAACCCGAATTACACCCTGATCATCCAGGTTTTTAAGCATCTCCTCGGAAACATTTGGAATATCACGGGTTATTTCTTCGGGCCCTAACTTGGTATCCCGGGCTTCACACTCATACTCTTCTATATGAATTGATGTAAATACATCTTCCTTAACTAATTTCTCTGACAGCAGGATAGCATCTTCATAGTTGTACCCTTCCCAGGGCATGAACGCTACCATGACATTGCGTCCCAGCGCCAACTCTCCATTATCTGTGCTTGGCCCATCGGCAATAATGGTATCAGCTTCAACTCTTTGTCCGGATTTAACAATCGGGCGTTGATTATAACAGGTTCCCTGATTGGAACGGACAAATTTCAAGAGCGGGTACGTCTGACTGGTGCCGTCGTCAGCAGTAATTACGATCCTGGATGCACTGGCGTTTTTGACTGTACCTGATTTCTTGGCGATGACTACAGCTCCCGAATCCTTGGCAGCCTTGTATTCGAGTCCGGTACCCACAATCGGGGCAGTGGTTTTGATTACCGGAACGGCCTGTCTCTGCATGTTAGCTCCCATCAGAGCCCGATTGGCATCATCATTTTCCAGAAACGGAATCAATGAAGTCGCTACACTGAATACCTGTTTGGGAGATACGTCCATGTAATCAACTTTGTTAACCGGTACTTCGAGAATTTCTTCTCCGAATCTTACTTCTACTCTTTCCTCTTTGAATTTACCTTTGCTATCCAGCGGAGCATTGGCCTGTGCTACGATAAATTCTTCTTCTTCATCAGCGGAAAGATAATGGATCTCATTTAATACCTGACCTTTTTTCTTGTCAACCTTGCGGTAGGGAGTTTCAATAAAACCAAAGTCATTGACCCGGCCATAGGTTGCCAAAGAACCAATCAACCCAATGTTGGGACCTTCAGGGGTCTCAATCGGACAAATACGTCCATAATGAGAGTGATGTACGTCACGCACTTGGAACCCTGCCCTCTCACGAGTCAGACCTCCCGGTCCCAGAGCGCTCAAGCGTCTTTTATGGGTAAGTTCAGCCAACGGATTGGTCTGATCCATAAATTGTGACAACTGTGAACTGCCGAAAAACTCCTTGACAGCAGCAGTAATTGGACGAATGTTGATCAGTACCTGGGGAGTGAGTGTTTCCACATCATGAATACTCATTCTCTCGCGTACTACTCTCTCCATTCTGACCAGCCCGGTGCGGAATTGATTTTGCAGCAGTTCCCCTATGGACCTTAATCTTCGGTTGCCAAGATGGTCAATAATATCGGTTTTCCCTTCACCCTTTATCAGTTTTAATATATAACTGATCGTTGTGATTATATCTTCATGGGTCAGATTACGAGTTTCAACTGAAGTATTTAACCCCAGTTTCTTGTTCACTTTGTATCTGCCAACTACCGCCATATCATAACGGCGCGGATCAAAGAAAAGATTTTTAAGTAATTGTTCAGCGGCATCCTCGGTAGCAATTTCACCGGGCCGCAAACGGCGGTAAAATTCGATTAAGGCTTCCTTTTTATTAGTCGTTGTGTCTTTATCCAAGGTACGGGCAATGGCCTCGTCATTGTCGAATAATCCCAGGATACCTTCGTTACTTTCATAACCAAGTGCCCGAAGCAGCACGGTTACAGGAATTTTTCTGGTCTTGTCGATACGGGTATAAATGATCCCGGCGCTGTCCATTTCCAGTTCAAACCATGCGCCGCGATTCGGAATTATAGTTGCACCATAAAGGTTGTTACCGGCGGCATCCATTTTTTCATTAAAATACACGCCCGGCGATTTGACCAACTGGCTAACCACAACTCTTTCTGCACCGTTGATAATAAATGTTCCCTTATCGGTCATCAACGGCAGATCTCCCATATAAACTTCCGACTCCTTGATTTCTCCGCTTTCCTTATCGCTGAGCCGGACCTTCAATTTTAAGGGAGCCTGATAGCTTACATCTCTTTCCTTGCACTCCTGTACTTCATACTTCGGTTCACCCAAACTGTAATCAATAAAATCCAATTCAAGATGACCTGTAAAGTCTGAGATGGGGAATACTTCCTGCAGGGCAGTTCTTAAGCCTGATCTAAGGAACCATTCGTAGGAGCTTAACTGGACTTGAATAAGATTGGGCAGATCAAGTACATCGATGATCTGGGAATAGGTGAGCCTCTCGACATTACCGTATTGCACCATGTGCGCCATTCACTTCACCCCTTATAAAAGTTGGCCAAAGAGTGAAAAGCAAGGCCTAACTGTAATAAACCTTGCTTTTATTTTCAAAGCATAAATCACTTAACTCTTTACATGACAATGCCATTATACATCTACAATGGCAATTATTAATGTTATCATATAGCTTTTTTCCAGTCAAGGAATGTATATAATATTTATTATAAAAAACTGTCACTATTATATAGTGAATCATTGATATTAATGTCTACTTATAGATTAAAGGATCTACCTGTCATCCTCTTCATCATCAATAACGATATTATCCAATGAATAAGTTTCATCAATGATTCGATTTACTTTACGCATCCTCGCTGCAAAGATAATAGCCAGTATTACGGCTCCGATAAGCAAAATTGTTATACCCAGGCCGAGTCCGTCCACCATTATTGTTTGGAAAGTAAAACCTTGATCAAAGCTGTTTCCCGGATTCTTAATATCCCAGTAAACAATATTTCCATTCCTTTGGGAAGTTGAACTGTCAAGAATAATGCCCGGAACATTCATCTCCAGACGCAAGGTCTGACTTTGATCAAAACTCGAGTAGAGGGTATTGTTGTTTTGAATTTGAGGTAGTGCTGTTAGCGTTATAATATTGCAGAAGAACAAATTTTTTACCGTTGCCTGCACGGGCAATTTATCGGTCAATTTGTTATAAGCCTCCCAGTTTTCCACGCTGCGATTGAAAACAATCTCATTGCCGGTAGCGGTTCTCTGCCAGGACGAGTCCACATTATTCAGATCCTGACCGCTGACCACAACCTTTTCCTGCAGAGCTCCGTTTTCCTTCCAATCAACCTGCCAATTAGCAGCAGCCAAAGCTACAGGACTGAAAAATAGGCATAAAAAAAGAGCTAAGAAAACTACCGGGATATGTTTCTTCATTTTAATCATTCCCCTCATTTCTGAATCTATACCTAATTTTATAATAATAATCCAATATAGACCATAATTTTAGTATTTTTCTATCATACAAATCAGGTTGAGGATAAATGAGAAAGGACAAAACATTATTTCAAACCAGTTGGAATCAATCCGTATTCGCGTAGTTTATAATATAAAGAGGTACGATGGATCCCAAGATAATCAGCAGCTTTTTGTTTGTTGCCGGCAGCCATTTCGATGGCATTGATTATGGCTGCTTTTTCTGCTGCTTCCCTGGTTTCCTTCAAAGTGGGCAGGGATGATGTGCTTTTATCAGAGATTTTCCCGCCCCCGAAACGAACCAAATTATCAATATGAATCATTCCATACTGGCAATCGAGACAAGCCCTTTCGATACTGGCTTCCAGTTCTCTCACATTGCCGGGCCAGTGATAATTGTTTAAAAGTCTCATCGCCTCGTGCGAAATACCTTCGACCTGAGTTCCGTTTTGGATATTCTGTTGTTTTACAAAATATTCTGCCAGCAACGGTATATCACCTATTCGTTCCCTCAGAGGCGGGATCTTTATCACAAATACATTAAGCCGATAGAACAGATCTTCCCGAAAAAGATGCTGCTGTAACAGTTTTATTAAATCCACATTTGATGCTGATATAACACGAGCATTTGCTTTAAGTACTTCCGTACCGCCAACCCTTTCATATTCTTTTTCCTGTAGCACTCTTAATAATTTGGACTGCATGGCATACGGAAGCTGACTGATTTCATCCAGAAAAATACTGCCCTGACTAGCCAGTTCGAATTTACCTGGTTTTCCTCCCTTTTTTGCCCCGGTAAAAGCTCCCTCCTCATATCCAAAAAACTCGGATTCCATAAGATTCTCCGGTATTCCGGCGCAATTAACCCTTATTAGAGGCCCATTGCGACGCGGGCTTTCCTGATGAATAGCGTGAGCAAACAACTCCTTGCCAGTTCCGGTCTCTCCATACAATATTACCGGAGCAGTAGAATCAGCAATTTTATGTGCTTTTTCTTTCGCTTCTATGATTGCTTCGCTTTGCCCGATAATTGATTGCATTGAATATTTGGCGCCGCTAAGTTTTTTTACGGTCTCTTTATAATAGGATAGTTCTGCGCTTAGAGATGAAAGCTTGTTGATATAATACTGCATTTTAGGGTAGGGAAAGACGCTGACTCCTATTGCACCGATTATCTTGCCTTCATATTCAATCGGTATGCGGGTAACGATGTGTCCTTTGCCTAAAAGCTCCCAACGATCAGCAATAAGCGGCCGGCCTGTTTGTACAACTTCCATTAATCTGGAGGTCGGGAATACCTCCAGAACATTCTTGCCGATTATTTCTTCGCGCTTTACATCCATTTCTTTGGCATAATACTCGCTGAAAAGCATGATCTGACCGCTTGCATCAATGATTATGGCGCCTTGAAAGCCGGCAAATATTGTTTCCAGTACTCTCCATATGTCTTTATCCAAATTAGCCAGTCCCGTCAAGAGTCTTACCCCCCTGCTCTTCCGACAAAGCTATTTATCAGAAAATAATCCCGAACTTAATCGGAATTTAAATTGCCATATACTAATTACTAGTATATGGCAATCCGGGACAGTAAGCACTCAAATTTTTTTGGTTATAAAAAAGGGCTCAGGACACTACATGATTTTTAAAAAGAAATACGGTTGGTTCGCGACCAGATTTTCATTTCATGAGCTGCTTTGATTAATTCTTCACGAAAATCAGGATGAGCAATATTGATCAATGATTCCGCTCTTCCCCATATGGAACGAGCTTTCATATTTACTTTGCCATATTCAGTTACAACATAATGAACCTGGGTACGCGGTACGGTCACGATTCCTCCCGGGGTAAGCAATGGTTTTACTCTGGATTGTAAATTGCCTTCTTTGTCTTTATACGTTGAAGAAAAAGCCAGAAAGCTTTTGCCGCCTTTGGAATGAAAAGCACCCACTACAAAATCAAGCTGACCACCAGTACCAGATATTTGCCTGATTCCTGATGATTCAGAACATACCTGGCTGAAGAGATCAATTTCGAGAATATTATTGATTGATACGACGTTATCATTTCTTGCTACGTCTTCAGGACTGTTGGTAGTATAAACTGCTGATGAAGCGCACTGGGGATTGTCATCCAAAAAGTCATAGGTGTCTTTGGTACCCAGGCAGAAAGAAAATGTACTTTTATTTATATCACGTGCCTTTTTAGCGTTTGTTATCCGGCCGGTTTCATACATTTTCACCATTGAATCGCAGAACATTTCACTTTGGATGCCCAAATCGCGCAGGTCAGAATCTGCAATCATGTTACCAATTAAATTCGGAAGTGCGCCGATACCTAACTGGATACATGAACCATCTACAATTTCCTCAACTATATATTCGGCAATTTTACGTTCTTCAGGAGTCGCTGCCGGCGAAGGAGGGGTAGCAAAGATTGGTGCATTGGATCCCTCAATTATATAGTCAATTTCGTTGATATGTACATATTCGTCACTTCCACCCAAACAACGGGGCATGTTTTCATTTACTTCAACAATTGCGATCTTGCATCTGAGAGCCATGCCCCGGTTATGGGAATTTCCCAGTCCAAAATTAAAACATCCTGCTTTATCCATCGGTGTTACCTGCGCACACCAAACGTCCGGCCAGTAATTTGAGAAATCTTCGTTATAGGCCATCATGGTTGCCTCATGGTAATTAAAAGGGCAATGACAGGCCAGCCCGAAATCTCCAGCCGTGCGGTCAATAGCGGTAAAATACCAGCTAAAATATTGAAAAGTTTTCTGCTCAGTATCGTTTTTAATTACTTCCGGAACCGGCAGAACCGTCCCGGTTCCCCGAACGCTTATATTGGAAAGGCCATCGCCGGCTCTTTTGGAGAGGGCAACATCAAAGTCAACCGGTTTGGTGGCGAACATTCCGTAATCGACGACATGGTTTGACTGTACAAGTTGGGCAGCTTTTTCAGGTGTGATCAGTTTAGATTTGTACTCATCCAGATAACTCTTTCTCATAGTCTACCTCCCTATCTTCCCCATCTTTATTTTTATTTTTGTATTCATTAAACAGGTATTATCACAATAGCTGATTACAGCCACCCATGTTGCTTGGCATTGAAGGTAAGCTCTTCGCGGAAATCAGGGTGAGCAATATTGATCAGGTTCTCGACTCTCCAAGAGATGGCTCTATTTCGCAAATTGACTGCACCATATTCGGTAACTATCCATTGCACATCATTACGCGAGGTGGAAATAACTGTTCCCTGAGGAAACATATCGAGGATACGGGAATGGACTTTACCATCTTTATCGGTACGAGTGGATGGCAAGGCAATTATACTCTTGCCGTTTTCGGCAAGCTGGGCTCCTAAAACGAAATTCATCTGCCCACCGGTAGCGCTGTATTGATAAGTACCGATTGATTCCGCAGCTACTTGACCGGTCAGGTCAACCATCAAAGCATTGTTGACTGAAACCATGTTGTCATTTTGGCGAATAATACCGGGATCATTGACATTCTCGATTTCAAAACCCAAAAATGTTTCATTGTGGTCCATGAATTCCCAGAGTTCTTTTGTTCCTACACAGAACGTGTAGGGTACTATGCCACGGAGAATGGATTTTTTACTGCCGTTGGCAGCACCGCATTTAACCAATTCCATGACTGAGTTGGACACCACTTCAGTATGAAAGCCCAAATCATTCTTATTTTTAAGAAAATAACCGATACAATTGGCTAATCCGCCCAGTCCCAACTGTAAAGTTGAGCCGTCCGGGATCATATCCGCAACAATCGTCGCGATTTGTCTTTCAACCGGCGTGATTGGAATCTCCGGTATTTCAAACAACGGAGAATTATTTTCAATAATTGCATCACATTGGGATACATGCACCTGAAATACATCACTACACAACCAGGGAGTATTTTCATTCACTTCAACGATTAATTTTTCAGCCCGATCAACCAATCGTTTGGTACATAATCCACCAAAACAGGAGCGATTCATAAATCCATTTTCATCTGGGGGTGTTACTACCGCCGCTACTTTGTTCATTTTTGTCTCATCCAGCCATCTGCCCAAACTGCCTAAGTGATTGGGCACAAAATCGACCGTACCAAAACTCATACAATAGCGTTCTGCCGGGCCAATAAATACTGTCTCAACCCGGAAGCTATCTCTATATTCAGGCTTCATATAATCGTGAAAAGCCAAGGCAAATCCTTGTGCTAAAACTACATTCCGCAATTCGGGAGCCCGTTTGGCCAGCGCTGCAGAAAAAGCCGGTGGAATACCAGTTCCTCCCTGCATGGCGATACGATCATTATCATTTATAAGCTTGACTGCTTCTTCGGGAGTTTTTAATCTACGTTTGTATTCCTCTCTCCAATCCATTTATTGTCCCCCTTCATATTTTGTAGTGGCAAAATATTTGCTTGCTGTGTAGAATAATGAAAACGTTGCGATTTGCATATATCTTTTGCAATATACATACCAGTTTTCACTATCTTATGAACATGGTATTTTTGGCCTTTAAAATATGTGTGAATCTTTGTAATTTTAAGAATGTTGCGAATTTTATATAACCTGTTGCGTGTTTTATGCAAAAACAATCACACCCAATCAATGTTTGCTAAGGTTTGTAGTAATATTTATACACGTGTTGATAATTGCTACGTTTTCTTTCTCACTCGTATTCATATTTCTCATACAAACAAAAATCGCCCGTTCTTAATACATTTAGTATTAGTAACGGGCGGTTCTTGTTTTATTAAGTTAAATCGAGCAATATCATTAATGTCGAATTCCCATAAAAAAAGAGCTCCGCAAAGAGCCCTTTAGGATGGCAATTATTATTTGATTTCTACTCCAGCGCCAGCTTCTTCAAGTTTGGCTTTGATATCGTTGGCTTCTTCTTTGTTGACTTTTTCTTTAACCGGTTTGGGAGCAGCGTCAACAAGATCTTTGGCTTCCTTAAGACCGAGACCGGTGATCTCTCTGACTACTTTGATTACATTGATTTTCTTATCGCCAACTGATGCCAGAATTACATCAAACTCAGTCTGTTCTTCTTCTACAACGGCAGCAGCAGCTGGAGCAGCGGCAACAGCTACGGGAGCAGCAGCGCTTACACCAAATTCTTCTTCCAGCGCTTTAACCAGTTCGGATAATTCCAAAACGGTCAGACCTTTTACAATATCAATAACTTCTTGAACTTTACTCATGTTTAATATCCTCCTTAAATTTTAAATAATTTTTGCCCTAATCCCTCGGGGGCAAGTGTCTGCATATATTGTTTTTTTCACATCACTAACTGGCTTTTTGTTCCCGTATCTGATCCAGCGCCCGAGCCAAACCTGTAATGTTGGCATTCAGCACACGTACGAACGATGTAATCGGAGCCTGCATGGTTCCCAGCACGGTAGCCACCAGAACTTCACGTGAAGGCAGATCGGCCAGATTTTTGATTTTGTCTGGGGAAAGCACTTGTCCTTCTAAAAGTCCTGATTTAATATCCAGGTTTTTATGAGTCTTCACAAATTCAAACAAAACCTTGGCCGGGGTAACCGGATCATTCTGACTGAATATGGCCGCATTAGGTCCGTTGATCAAGTCAGCCATATCTTTATTGCCGGATTGCTCCAGGGCAAAACGCAGCATAGTATTCTTTAATACTTTAACTTCGACCCCGGGAACACGCAATTTGTCTCTCAGTTCTGTCATTTCATCAACTTTTAAACCGCGATAATCAGTAAATATTACCAGCATTGATTTGTCCAGGTCTTGTTTAATTTCTTCGACTATCAGTTTCTTTTCTTCAATTTTGGGCATTCATTTTCACCCCCTTAATGATTATTTTATCAATTTTGCTAATTGTAAGACTAATGAAATCGAAAAACCTCTGCAAATAGGCTTGCAGAGGTTAATAGCGTCCTTCACAGAACTTGTATTATTCCACTAACCTCGGCAGGCAAATAGTCATTTTTTAAGGCTTGCGCCACCAGCTATCTACAGTTATCAATTTTCAATTTTATATTTAGACTATTCTACTTGTTTGTGGCCATAATTACAAGCGGATTGATTTTTACTCCTGGCCCCATGGTTGAACAAATACTTACTGAGCGCATGTACTGTCCTTTAGCTGCAGCCGGTTTGGCCTTAATCAGCGCCGCCGCAAAAGTATTCAGGTTTTCCTGAAGTTTTTCAACTTCAAAGGATACCCGTCCAATGGGAGCATGCACGATGGATGTTTTATCAACCCTGTATTCAATTCGGCCTGCTTTTAACTCGTTTATGGTGCGCTCGATATCAAAAGTTACCGTTCCTGATTTGGGGTTGGGCATCAAGCCTCTCGGTCCAAGTATTTTTCCGAGTTTTCCAACTACAGCCATCATATCCGGTGTGGCTACTGCTATATCAAAATCGAACCAACCGCCCTGGATCTTTTCAGCCAGTTCCTCCCCACCCACATAATCTGCGCCAGCCTGTTCTGCTTCCTTTACCTTTTCGCCTTTGGCAAATACCAGTACTTTACGTGTCTTGCCGGTTCCATGAGGAAGAGAAACTGTGCCTCTGACCTGCTGGTCAGCATGCCGGGGGTCTACACCCAACTTGATGTGAACTTCAACGGTTTCGTCAAATTTGGCCGTCGCAATTTCTTTCACCAGATTAAGTGCTTCCTGCGGGTCATATAGCTTGCTTTTTTCAATTTTTTTGATCGCATCGGAATAAGCTTTGCCTTTTTTCATTTTTCAACCTCCTTGTGGTTTGCGGATTTTTCCTCCCACATTGTTTAACAGTATCAGATGAATACTGTTACCGCATTTGCAGACTATCAGATAATCTGCTGCGGATTAATCAACGACTTTCAGTCCCATACTGCGAGCGGTTCCTTCAATCATTCTGACTGCAGCATCCAGATCGGCAGCATTAAGATCTTCCTTCTTCATTTCGGCTATTTCCACCAGTTTGGCACGATTTACAGTACCTACTTTTTTCTTGTTGGGTTCTCCGGAACCTTTTTCAACATTGGCAGCTTTCTTAAGCAAATCTGATGCCGGCGGTGATTTAAGTATGAAGGTAAAGGATCTGTCTTCATAAACAGTTATTTCTACCGGTACAATGAATCCGGTCTGGTTAGCAGTTTTAGCATTATATTCTTTACAGAAACCCATGATGTTAACACCATACTGACCAAGCGCAGGTCCTACCGGGGGTGCAGGTGTTGCTTTGCCCGCTTTGATTTGCAGAGAAACTTTGCCCATAACCCTTTTAGCCACAATTACACCTCCTTATAATTTGTCTATTTGTTCATAATCCAGTTCTACAGGAGTTTCCCTGCCAAACATGGAAATACTGACTCTTATCTTGCCGCGGTCTGGCAGTAGTTCTTTGACGGTACCCTCAAAGTTTTCAAACGGTCCATTTTTAACACGGATGTTTTCGCCAACTTCGATGTCAATAATTCTTGGTTTTTGTTCAACCAAACCCATTCGACGTAATATCTTGGTTATTTCTTCATCCTGCAAAGGGATCGGCTTGGTTCCGCTGCCTACAAATCCAGTAACACCTGGAGTATGATGCACAACGTACCAGGATTCGTCATCCATTATCATATTAACGATAACATATCCAGGAAATACTCGTTTGGTGGTTATTTTCTTTTTGCCGCCCTTAAACTCGACTTCCTGTTCCTCGGGGATAATTACATGGAAAATTTTGTCCTGCATGTTCATGGACTCGACCCGTTTTGCCAAATCGACTTTTATTTTATTTTCATAACCGGAATAGGTATGCACGACAAACCATTCACCCTTTTTCTCGGTAAGCCAATCAACAACCGGGGCGGGCGCTTCCACAGGCATGACTTTTTTTTCCTTTAACTTGGTTTGCTTTTTGGCGGTCACTGACAACCACCTCCTCTTTTATGCAAAGGCTTCCATAAACTTTGAAAGCAAGAAAGACAAGCCACTGTCAAAAGCCCAAAGAACCAAAGCAACAATCGTTACCGTAATGAGCACCACACTGGTATAGCCAATCAGTTGTTTGCGATTTGGCCAATATACTTTCTTGAGTTCATTATAAACACTGGAAAAATATTCACGAATATTTCCCCACCATATTTTAATACCACTTTCTTGCTTTGCAGGGGTATTATTTTTGGCCATCTTTTCACATCCCCAGCCTTACTTAATCTCTTTATGGACCGTATGGGTATTACAGAATTTGCAGTATTTCCTTACTTCCATTTTTTCTGTACTTTTTTTCTTATCTTTGGTTGTTTGATAATTGCGCTGTTTACAGTCAGTGCAAGCTAACGTAATGCCTACCCTCACCATGACACCTCCATCCTATGTATAAAAATACTACAATACTCTAGCACATGCCTGCAGACAATGTCAAGAGAGCATGCCATATGCGCTTTTTATTTACCGATTGTTAGATGCTGATAACAACACCGGAGCCAACTGTGCGGCCGCCTTCTCTGATGGCAAAACGCAGTCCTTCTTCGATCGCAATCGGTGTGATCAGGTCGATCGTCATATCGATGTTGTCGCCCGGCATTACCATCTCTACTCCTTCGGGTAACTGGATGATTCCGGTCACGTCTGTGGTGCGGAAGTAGAATTGGGGTCTGTATCCACCAAAGAACGGGGTGTGTCTTCCGCCTTCTTCTTTGGACAGTACATATACCTGGCCGACGAAGTGGGTCAACGGTTTGATGCTTCCCGGCTTGGCCAGTACCATGCCTCTTTCTACGTCTTTTCTGTCCAGTCCTCTTAATAATGTTCCGATGTTGTCTCCTGCTTCTGCATAATCAAGCAGCTTTCTGAACATCTCTACGCCCGTTACTATGTGTTTGCGGATATCTTCTCTCATTCCTATGATCGCGGCTTCGTCTCCTACTTTTACCTGGCCTCTTTCTACTCTTCCGGTTACTACCGTGCCTCTTCCGGTGATGGTGAAGACGTCTTCAATCGGCATCAGGAATGGTTTGTCTCTGGCTCTGTCGGGCAGCGGTATATAACTGTCTACGGCGTCCATCAGTTCCCAAATGTGTTTGCACCATTCGCAGTCTCTGCTTCCGCATCCGCATTCCAGTGCTTTTAAGGCTGATCCCATGACCACCGGGATGTCATCGCCGGGGAATTCGTACGTGCTTAACAGTTCTCTGATTTCCATTTCTACCAACTCGAGCAGTTCGGGGTCATCTACCATGTCTATCTTGTTCATGAATACTACCATATAGTGCACGCCTACCTGTCTTGACAGCAGGATGTGCTCTCTGGTCTGGGGCATCGGTCCGTCGGCTGCTGATACTACCAGAATTGATCCGTCCATCTGCGCTGCTCCGGTGATCATATTCTTTATGTAGTCTGCATGGCCCGGGCAGTCTACATGGGCATAGTGTCTGTTCTCGGTCTGGTATTCTACGTGCGCTGTGTTGATCGTGATTCCTCTTTCTCTTTCTTCCGGGGCTTTGTCTATATCTGCATATGAGGTCGCTACTGCTCCTCCTACCTTGGACAATGTCAGCGTGATTGCTGCTGTCAGGGTCGTCTTGCCATGGTCTACGTGTCCTATCGTTCCAATGTTAAGATGAGGTTTTGTCCTTTCGAATTTTGCCTTTGCCATCTCTTGCTCACCTTTCCTTTCAAACTTGTTTAGCTTATAATCGGTAATCCATATCTTCTGGCTACAATCTCCCGGGTTTTGGATTCAGGCAATTCAGCATATCCCTGAATTTTCATGGAGAAATTTGCTCTCCCCTGACTGGCTGATCTTAAGTTGGTTGCATAACCAAACGTTTCCGCCAGTGGTACGACGCCCTTTATAATCCTTATGTTACCGCTTTCCTCCAAACCCAGCACTCTTCCTCGGCGGGCATTGAGGTCAGAGATAACATCACCCAGGTATTCGTCAGGGGTTACGATCTCTATATCCATAATCGGCTCCAAAAGTACCGCCCGGGCCTTGCCTAACACTTCTTTCAGCGCCATGCTGGCTGCAATTTTGAAGGCCTGTTCCGTTGAATCTACTTCGTGGAATTCTCCTCCCACCAGTCTTATCTCAATATCATCTACCGGATATCCAGCCAGTATACCTGCCTGCAAAGCTTCGAGAATTCCTGTCTCGACGGCCGGCACAAATTCTTTGGGTATCGCCTGGTTGCTGCAATCCTTGAATACCTTGCCCTGGCCCTGAGCGAGAGGTATTGCCTCCATGATTACGTTGGCAAACAGGCCGTGCCCGCCGGTTTGTTTGGCAAATGTTGCTTCGGCTCTGGCTTTGCCGGCGACTGTTTCTTTGTAGGCTACTCTAGGTTTGCCTACGTTGGCATTTACCTTGAACTCCCGCAACAGACGATCTATGATTATCTCCAAGTGTAATTCACCCATTCCGGAAATAATCGTCTGACCGTTTTCAATATCGTATCTGGTCCTGAAACTCGGATCTTCTTCCGCCAGACGTTTTAGGCTATCGCCAATTCTGTCTTGGTCGGCTTTGGTCTTGGGCTCAATGGCTACATCAATAACTGGCTCCGGGAAATCCATTGATTCCAGAATGATCGGATGGTCTTCTGTACACAAGGTTTCCCCCGTACTTGTATCTTTAAAACCAACTCCAGCCACTATATCACCCGCACCGGCTTCATCAATTTCTTCCCGATGATTGGCGTGCATTCTAAGCAGTTTGCTGATGCGTTCTTTTCTGCCTTTTACAGCATTAAAAACCTGGGAACCGGTTTTAAGTCGACCTGAATATATCCTAAAATAAGTCAGTCTCCCAACATAGGGATCTGCTGCTATTTTGAATGCCAAGGCACAAAGTGGTTCATTCAGGTCCGCAACTCGGCTGATTTCTTCCCCCGTTTCAGTATCAATACCGCTCACTGGCGGTATATCAGCTGGTGAAGGCAGATAATCCACCACCGCATCAAGTAACATTTGCACCCCTTTGTTTTTAAATGAGGATCCGCAAAGTACTGGTACCAAATGGTTGGATATGGTTTGTTTTCTCAAAGAACTTTTGATCTCACTGACTGAGATCGGAACGGCTTCCAGATATTTTTCCAACAAATCATCGTCGTTTTCGGATATTACCTCCAGCATGTTTTCACGATGCCTGGACGCTTCAGCCACTTCCTGCCCGTCTAGATCTCTGGTTAAATAAATTTCTCCATTGCCGTCTTCATATTCATAGGCTTTCATTTCGATAAGATCTATAACACCGGTAAAATTTTCTTCAGTGCCTATGGGTATTTGCAGCGGAACGGCATTGCTTCCCAATCGTTCCCGGATCATGCTTACCGCTCTGGTAAAGTCTGCACCCACCCTATCCATTTTATTGATGAATGCGATCCTGGGAACACGATAGCGATCAGCCTGTCTCCATACCGTCTCGGATTGTGATTGTACTCCGGCTACTGCACAAAATATTCCTACAGCTCCGTCGAGTACTCGTAAAGAGCGTTCTACCTCCACTGTGA
>CAZRMB010000009.1:0-22388 GCA_964600925.1 uncultured Syntrophomonas sp. | reverse complement strand
GAATTACTAATTCGTAATCAGTAGGTCACCAGTTCGATTCTGGTCATCGGCTCCATTAATATCAAGGGGTTAAGCAGCAAATACTTAACCCCTTTTTCTTTATCCAGTCGTTTTGTCCCGCTATAGTCCCGCTTTTTAATTTTTATCCAATAAAAAACCCGCCAAAGCAGGAGGGCAGGTTTTTTTTGCCGCACCTATTATTATATTTTCACAGTTGAGGGTTGCTGATATGTGTGGCCGAATTGTTTTAGTTAGTCTTCCCCCGATTTAGTGGACACACCGAAGAGTTTCAGTTAATAAAAATTAAGATGTAAGTGTGTCATGGGAAAAGAGAGGAACACAGGTATTTTGATTTTATTTATCTACATTAATCCTTTGCCCCTTGAGCACAGCATCAAGGTCGTATTCTTCATTACAAACTACATATAGCCTTGATTTTGCACGACTTAATGCAACATAGATTAGCTCGATATTTCTTCTTTCGTCCAGATCATCAAGCCCCCATAAAAATATTATATCTGCTTCCAGGCCTTTGAAACGTTTTGCAGTTTCTATTAATATGGTATCTCTCAAGTCATGTTTCGCAAAAGACCATTTAATACCCTGTGGCAGCGGCATTGACTTTAAAAGGTCAAAATATGCTTGTGCTGGGTCCTGAATAGTCAGAATTGTAATATTTTCTGGTTTCACTTTTTCGTGCTGGATAAGTTTAACAAGTTGCGCATGAAGTTTTTTTGCCTGTGCTGCAACAGATGGAGCAACGATCGCTCCAATCGGTTCTCCAGTGATTGATGGTGCGTCTGTTTGGCTACCATTATAATAGTGGTATGCGGCATCATGAATAAATTTTGTGTTACGACAATTTGACGAAAGTATAAATGGCTCTTCGTATATTGGAAAAGTTGATGCCTTTTTATAAAGGGCCTGGTTATGGTCAAAAAATATATATAAATAGCTGTCTTTAGGATGTGATAAAAGCATTTCAATGGCTAGCCAATAATCATCGCTGAAGTCCTGACCTTCATCAATGATTATCGCGTCAAAACGTTCTCCAATGATTTCAGTTGATAAAGCAAGAGCATACGGAAGTTGCACATCAAAAAGATCTCCGCCAGGGTATGTTCGTTTGGCCTCTTGCAAAAGATCGCGTCCTATTTTATCTTTAACAATTCTTCTCCGCCAGTCACAGAGTTGGTGATAGGTCATGGGCAATAAATTTTCGTTCCCCAAGATAATCTTTTTGAGATGGTCAGCTAAAGGGCGATTGTAACATATAAGTAGTGTCCTTATGCCAGATTCGGCAAGTTTGCTTGCCTTATTTATTGCAAGCAAAGTTTTCCCTGTACCGGCTCCGCCGGAAATTGCAGCTCTTTTTCTTGTTCCAAGTGCACTAAGCAAATAAGCCTGCTGATCAGTTAATTGAATTCGGATCTTTTCCTCATCTTCCAACTGGGATGCAAGCAAAGGCCGCACGTCAATAGGCCTGCTGAAAATTGCTTCAGCAAGAGATATCACCGCATTACCTAACGGTTGAAATTTTTCTCCTTGTCCCTGCCAGTAGGAAAGTACATTGTCTACCCATTTATTGAAGCTTTCAAAATCTGTTGAACATCCCATGATTTCGCGAGGACTCTGTGGCATTATTAATTTATCAACATTATGCAGATCGGGAAAAAATACTGCATGCGCCATTAATACCTTTGATACTCCTGTACGATTCCATCTTGGATGGCTCTTTAATATTTCAAGAACCTTGTGTTTATTGTTTTTTGCCTGGGCGAACGGGTTTTTAATTGTGAAAGTACCGCTTTTGTTTATTGTTAGCCACTCGTCGGTAGATGATTTGTATGTGATTCCACCTCCCTTGATTTCTACAACCAGGAATCCACTATTGGGATCAAAAATCATGAAATCAATTTCACCATCACGAACATTCCCTTTGTTATCAGTTCCAATCCATGGCACAGAAAAAAACACAACAAATCGATTGTCTAATTGATTACGGCAGTTTTTGTAGAATGTAACTTCTGCCTTCGACCTTTCGGCAATCTGCTCAAGCTTTTGGTCTGATAATTGTGGAATCATTCGTGCCATTATTGCTTTGCATCCGTTCTTATATTAATATTATGTCAATAGGATTAAATACTTTTGTTATCGATTCGCCATCATCCAGTTTAATTGAGATCTTTTTAAATTGACCCATTTCTATAATTTCTCTAATGGAACCCTCTTTATTCATTGACATAATCTTTACCCTTCGATCAACTAAGGTCTTATTTTCATTTTCTGGTTGCTCAATACTATCGCTTGCACTAAGTGCTAAATTTTTCCATCCATGATCAAATTGAAACTTTGTGATCTGCTGCGCGGGATTTTTTATCCGATAGGCCTTTGCATCTGCAGAAGATAGGGCGTTTTCGACTACATATAGAAAATAATCATCTTGATACTTTGACGCATACTTGAACTGTGTAGGAGTCAATCCCACGCCAACAGTAGTCCAAGGGCCGTTAATACCCTTTACTTCGATATAGATTAATTTTCCATCAGGACCAGTAGATTCAATATCGTATCCCGAATGATTTTTGCTTATTTCATTCATATTTTTTGGTTTCCAACCGCGATCTTTTTCAAAGCCAATAACAAATGACTCGGCGGCCCTTCCGATTTCAATGTTTTCCGGAGACTCATCATCTGTAATTTCATACTCATCATCGGAAGATGTTGTTTCTCCGGAAACATAAGAAAGCATTCGGCTTGATTTTTTGGCCGCTTCAGTTTGTCCGGGATGGCCTGAGTAACCATGACTGGGCTTAATGGGAGGCTTGACTTCTGAGCCAGGTGAGCCTATGGGTTTAGCGGCACCACCTCCCATAGGCTTCGGCTGACTGTTTGACTGAGATTTGCCGTCCGCCGCATCGACACCTAGAGGCGTTTTATTGGTTACCTGACCGGCGTCACGATGATCACTCTCGCCGTCTGTTGGAGTGCCTTCTTCAGTTTTCCTAGTTTCGTCACTAGGCTCGGATGTACTTTCAGGGAAAGGTGATTTAGTGTCCTTCTCACCTCTGTTCGGCTCTTCCCCTTCAGCAGCCTCAGTTGCGACAGCGATTCCATATTTTTTATTAAAATTAATAAGGTGATAATCAAAATTGTCATGATCAATGAGTATTATCAGTCTTGTCATTTCTGAAGCTAATTGAGAGATATTTTTTTTGCGGCCAGCATTATAATATGAAATAAGCAAGTTGCACAAATCGCTCGAAAAATCAGCTGGTTCTCCTGCAACTAAAGCGAAAATGCCTTTTTGAAGTGCATATACTTGCTTAGTTGCAAGAATTTGATTGTCAGCAGTTCTAATGACATTGCGCACTAGGCTGTCCATTTTTCTGATTTCAAGAATCTGTTTCCTTATTGATTCTTCACTATTCTCTGCGTCATCATATTCGTCAAAATATTCATTAAGATTTAGCACACCAAGAACAGCTCTCTGGATATCAAAGAAGTTGTTTATCCAAGATGATGGAGTCGAAAGTCGAGCCCCTTCCACTGGCTGCACTACGAAATCATTAGATAAGAGTCTAAGCCCAAGAAGATTAGCCGCAGCCTGTTGTTGATCTAGCCTTTCCGTCTGTCCAAGATGAGTTGGGGTAACCAGTTGTTGCTTAGAGATAACCTGAAAATCAGATGCCTGAAGATCATCAAAATATATTGTTATATCTTCTCCCAATCTAACCCACTGGCGCCCGAGGGTATATACCAAAGCATTTGGCAAAGTTTTTTGCCATTCAGAAGCTGTTTCATCGCTAGTCGAAATTTCTTCATTGATATATGCAAACGAAAACGCAAGATAACGTCTTACAGAGTCTACATCAGGTTGCCTTGACCACACCCATTTAAGGAAATCAATGGATTGCAGTGCAGTAGTTCTATCCGGAAACTTATAATAATCCTTGAGACAATCGAATGTTCTGATTATGTCAGAGTTATTCTTCAGATCCTCAAGGGCAACAAGCCAACCCAGATTGCTCCGAAATCCCATACCCGCTCGTTTGACTATACGATTGAAAGGGATTCTCGTTGTTCCATCCAACAAGTTGATCCCCTTGGGTACTGGTATCAATGGAAGTGTGTTTAGCAGATTATTGAGGGTTGAGATGTTTTCGTTGTAATCATCTGACTCTTCCAGATCTTCTTTAACAAGAGCTTCGACCAAATCCGCCAGCTCTTTAGGAGACAAACTACTTCCCATGTGCTGTAGCTTTTGCATGGGTCCTGCTTTCGGAATAAGCGTACCAAATTTAACCCCTCCACTTTCAAGTATTGATGCAAGTTCATCAGGAAGTGCATCGGCTACCGGTGCGGTAGGCCGTGATTGATCAAAAGCCTTTAGAATTTCTTGCGGACTAAAAGGTCCTATATTTTGCGGTGTAAACAACCATTTAATTTCATTCAATTGCTTTATCCAAGTCGGCACTAAATTATTATTAAGTTCACGAATAAAGCCGTTGTTATAAGGTATATATAGAATATATACTTTTGAATATAATTTGAGACCTCCTGGATTATCTTTAATCCATTTAAAAAATGGTATGGCGTAATCTTTGTCGTCGGCCTTCAGATTTTCATAAATGTGATCTGGTATTTTAAAGTCAATGTACGTGAATTTATTATAAGACACATTGATATTCTCATCTTTTGACCAGGATAATTCGAGTGAGGAAGCTCTTGTGCTGGGCACTATACTACTGTCGCCTAACATGAGCTCTAATTGTTGACTGTCTATTTTTTTTTCATCGATTTTTACGTAAAATCTGCCTTTTGGCGACGGATTGCATGATTCAAAAAATGAGCGCCAGTCAACGGTATTTGAATATTTTAAATAAACATCTGAGACAGAAGAAAAATCTTTGAAAAAATTTTTTCTGTAATATCCAGCATAGGGTTGTTCTAAAAGTGCTTTGTTTAGATGTAAAAGAATGTGATTGTTATTTTTATCTACACAAATTATTCGCTGTATAAGGTCTCTTCTTTGAGATTGTTTTTCAGCCACCCATAATGTAAATCTAACAATCAAATTATTAATCTCATTAGAAATATCCGAGCATGAGACATCGTTCCACCATCTACTTACTACATCAACAAGCTTTGGTTGATTTATAGTGTAAATATAGTCTTTGGCGTTAGTTTTAAGATGTTGCTGTCTGGAAGTGATTGTACGGTCAAAATTCCATTTAAGTATTTTCTCCTGATCCGCAACATGTTTTATAAGGCTGATCGCAAAGTCTTGCTCGTTGACGATAATGTTCCACTCCCCCGGAAAGCGTACAGCTTCGTTTCGTGAGATGAAATTATTTGCCTCCGAAGGCAAGCATTTAAGGTTTGCATTTTCCCATTCATCATCGTTATCCATCTCCGAAAGCCCATGTAACAATGTCTCAAGCTTGTGGTCTCTTTCTTCCTCGCTAAAGGACTCGTACCAGATTTTCACTTCTCCGTTATTCCATTTTATTTCCAGTTCATGAGCACTCATCTCCATGAGCAAACCTATTGCAATTAAAGTATTAACAGCTTTTTGTCCTAAAGAACCACGACTTGCAATATTATTTCCAAAAAGGTCCCACGGTCGAAGATCGAGTTTTTCACCACATTGAATTGATAACTTCTCCGGTAAAACTCTGGCGTTATCTGGTTTAATAAATTTGATTTGAGTCGCAGATATATGTGTGGCAATAAATTTAGAGTCAAGAAGCTCATCATGTAATATTTTACAATATTCAAATTCTGATGGCTCGTAGTCCGATACACCAGTCACTCCTAAAAACCAGCCAAACGAGTTTTGAGAGTTTTGATCTAATGTCGGAAGAATTTTATATGCAGTTTTCCATGTGCCTGAGTATGGTCCGTCATCGCTTGTTATCCACTCAAAATAGCGTTTGGTAATTTTAGGAATGTTCTCAATTATTTCCTTATGCCATTGATTATCCTTAAGATCTGTATCCATTAATTCTTGGCGGCTTTGGGTTAAAAGCCAGTCCGCCTGTATATTGATTCCGATGGGTAGATTAACACTTGTAGGCAATAGGGCATAAGCTTCTCCCATATCTGGGAGGATTGGGAAAAGCTTTTCATCAGTCTGGAAGAACGCTTCGACTCTCCTTTTACTCTTTGCATCTCTATATATTTTATCTTCTTCTTCTTTTGTTCTTGGTATAAGCTGCCTGTGTTCAAGGAATCTGCGAATTGCATCGCGTGAAGGAATATATTCTTGAGAGAATATGATCCATGATAATATTTTGTCGCTTTCATCACTACTTAAAGCGCTTATATGGAAACGATTGCCTGTCCCATCCTGGAATGGAACATCCTTATCAATTGAGAGAATCCACTTGATACTATTCCAGTCAAGTTCTTGGACATTTTGCCTTGCTAAAAGCGGTAATATAGCTTTATCATTCTTAAAAACTGCTTGAAGATCAGATTCTATGCTATGCTTTTTTTCAATCCTATCTGTTAGCTCAAAACGGCAGGTCATTCCTTCCGAGGGTTCAGGTATAGAATTATCCCATATTGGCAATACGGAACCTAACCAGTTACGCTGCTTATCTCCAAATTCTTTACCTATGGTCACATCGACCTTTAAGTAGAATTTCCAGTCTCCGGAAGATATTTTCACTGTCTCATAGCTTCTGAATACTGCTTTAAAGCCAACTCCCATGAAGCCAACAGTTCCTGCACCTTTTGAAGATATCCCCTTTGTGCAGAGACCGATTACATCTCTGTCATAATCAAATGCCTCGCCGTCGTGTTCAAAGATGAGAGTCTTATCATTAACAATTTCAAGTCGAATTACGGTAGCTTTTTCATCAACGGCGTTTTGGATTAACTCTGCAACGTAGAGCCATACGTGTGGAAATTTTTGTTGTAGATCTTTAAGAGCGCCTCCACCGCGGTCGCTCTCATAAAACTGGCGATTTTCCTGCGAAAGCCTTTCTAAAAAATCCTTACACGATTCTTCGTCATTTCTATGCATTGTTGTCATTAAATGCCTCAGATTATTCTTTTTTACCTCATATCAGGCCTTCACCAATTTGAAGCTGATCTGATAGCGGTAGAAATCGATGGCTGGCACCACCGCCAGGGCTCTACGGATTCTCTGGTCGTCCTCCAAGGCAATTATGACACCCTTGACGGTCTGTCCTTCCTCGGCCAGTTCCTCCTGTGCATATCCCATGTAGCGAAGGATCTGACCCACCACGGCGTCGCTTGCTCGACCCTTCTTTAGCTCCACAACCAACAGGCTTTTTTTATCTTTGCTGATAGCAAGGATGTCAAGGGGGCCTGTATCAGTTTGGTATTGTTGCCCAACGCTTTCACCTTCTTCTTCATAAATAACATAATCCTTGCCGAGATCGGTCTGTGCCCAGTTCTGAACTAAAAAATCCTCAAGGTGTTTTTCCATAACAAAAGCAGCCGGATCCTCCACCGTTTCGTCGGTCGATATCACCGTAGGTGCGAGAACACCACCAATCAACTTTTCGATCTCGTCATGGTATCCTGTAATGTTGCTTACTGTACCAATAGACCCGGTGGAGTTCTTGAGGGCCTCACTCATGTCGGCGCGGTCAATGGTTTGACTTAACCAATGCACCATCCGTTGATGCGGAAGATTCGCACCCGGTTGATAAACGTAATTACCACTTACTTCTCCTACCATATAACGGCCGGTTCCATCAGGAGACAGTACAATATCCCCATTCTTGATGCCTTTCGCAACCGTCCACAAGAACCCGCATCTCAGGCCGGCGCCGATTTTGGTCTTGTCAGGGTGGGTGCCTAAGAAGACAGGGATAAATTCCTTGTTGAATGCACGCCAATCTTCGGGTAGTTTATCCGATAAATCTTGATAGATTCCAAAATCTACGCCGATAAAATTCCCGGCAAAGCACTCTGCAGCGTGTATGCTTCCTTTGCCCAGCATAACTCTGAAGTAGTTTTTCATTTCAACCTCATGTTTTTAAGTTGCTTTGATCGTTTTCACCAGATACTACATATGAGAATTTTCTCTATTTCCCTTGTGTTAATTCATCTGCTATCAGTTCTGCCTGTTTCAGAACCGTTTCTGTTGCCAGCATTTGCATGTCGGGCGGATAGCCGTATTGTCTCAAGATTCTTTTGACAATGACTTTTAATTTTGCCTTTACGCTTTCTTTTATTGTCCAGTCGATTGATGCATTTTCTCTGACCTTTTCAAACAGGACAACAGCCAGCTCTCGTAATTTGTCCTTTTCCATTACCTGCCGGGCGCTTTCATTATTGGCGATTGCCGTATAAAAAGCATATTCCATATCCGTGAGCCCCATTTCCTGAGGCTCCTTGTCCATTTCCGTAATTTCTTTACCGAGTTTGATGAGTTCGTCAATAACCTCGGCAGCGGTCAGAATCTTGTTGTGATATTTTTTGATGGCGTTTTCAAGCATTTCCATTAATGACTTGCCTTGAATCAAGTTCTTCTTGACACGCACCTTGATTTCATCATTCAGTATTTTCTTGAGCACTTCCATGGCAATATTTTTGTGCTCCATGTTCTGAACTTCCAGCAGAAACTCTTCCGAAAGAATTGAAATATCTGGTTTTTTGATGCCGGCAGCATCAAAAACATCGATGACCTGTTCGGTTACGAGTGCCTTGTCAATGACTTGCCTTATTGCTGTTTCTATCTCCTCATCGGTCTTGCCTGCGCCTGTGCCGTCGAACTTGGCCAGTCTTGCCTTGACTGCCTGGAAAAACGACACTTCGTCCTTGACATCCATTGCCTGTTCATGCGGGATGGCGATAGAAAAAGCCTGGGATAAAGCAGTCACTTCATCAATAAATCTCTTTTTCCCGTCTTCCAGGCCGAGAATATGTTCTTCAGCGGAAAGAATAAGATTCAGCTTCCTGCTTGTATCGGCAGCAAAGTATTCCTCATATTTAAAGCCATGAAACATCTGTGCAATGATTTCAAGTTTTTCCAGCATAAGTCGCACTGCCTGTTCCTGAGCAACAGCCGGATCTCCTTTGCCGCCGCTATCGGAATAAAATGACAATGCTTTTTTCAGGTCGGCGGCAATGCCGAGGTAATCAACAATGAGGCCGCCTTTTTTATCTTTGTAAACGCGGTTTACTCGGGCGATAGCCTGCATCAGGTTGTGGCCTCTCATCGGCTTGTCAATGTAAAGGGTATGCAGGCAGGGAACATCAAAACCGGTAAGCCACATATCCCGGACGATAACCAGTTTGAGTTCGTCTTCAGGATTCTTTATCCTGTCGGCTAATGTTCGCCGCTGTTCTTTTGTCGTGTAGTGCTTGGAAATTTCCGGACCATCGGAGGAAGCAGAAGTCATTACCACTTTTATCGCGCCTTTGTGCAGGTCCTCACTGTGCCACTCTGGTCTTATTTCTATTATTTCCTTATATAGTTCGGCGGCTATCCGGCGAGACATGGCGACAATCATGCCCTTACCTTCGGATACTTCCTGCCGCTGTTCAAAATGGGTAACGATGTCCAGGGCAACCTGTTTTATCCTGTCTTTACTTCCGATAAGAGCTTCGAGCTGTGTCCATTTCGCCTTGGCTTGCTGTGTTTCCGTCAGTTCGTCCGGTGCAAATTCTTCATCGAACTCAGAAACAAGTTTTTTCCCTTCGTCGCTCAAATTGATTTTGGCCAGGCGGCTTTCGTAATAAATCCTGACGGTCGCTCCATCGGTGACGGATTGCGCAATATCGTAGATATCAACGTAATTTCCGAACACCGCAGGAGTGTTGATATCGGTGCTTTCTATAGGCGTACCGGTGAACCCGAGATAGGTGGCATTCGGCAGGGCATCACGCAGGTACTTGGCAAAGCCATAAACGATTTTCTTGCCGACAATGTTTCCATTGTTGTCTTTGGCATCGACGGTCTTCGCTTTAAAGCCATACTGTGTACGGTGGGCTTCGTCTGCTATGACAATGATGTTTTTTCTATCGGAGAGCTTTTCGTAAACATTGCCTTGGGCAGGCTGGAATTTCTGGATAGTAGTAAAAACAATACCACCCGCAGCGACCTTCAGGAGGTTTTTCAAGTGTTCCATGTCTTCGGCCTGCACCGGTTCCTGACGCAGAAGCTGCTTAGATGCGGCGAAAGTATCGAATAACTGGTCATCCAGATCGTTTCTGTCGGTAATAACAACTATTGTGGGGTTGTCCATCGCCAGAACGATTTTCCCCGTATAAAAGACCATTGACAGCGATTTGCCGCTGCCTTGCGTATGCCAGACAACACCACCTTTTTTGTCGCCGGCAGGTTGAGAATAAGTACCGGGCAGGCCATAGCTGGCAGGTGATTCCATGACCATCGGGCAATCCTGTTCCTTGGGCCGTGTAGAAATAAAGCCTGAAGCTCTGAATGTGGATTCGACGGCCCGGTTGACTGCATAATACTGGTGGTACGCCGCCATCTTTTTAACCGTTTCTATGGTAATAACGCCAGTGACCTTGTCCTCCTTCTTTGCCTTTTCAAATACGATGAAATGACGGATAAGGTCTAAAAGAGTATCCTGGCAAAGCATGCCCTTGATCAGCGTTTCCAGTTGACCGATTAGCGGTGACGCTTCCACTTTGCCATCGACAGTTTTCCAGGCCATGAAACGGCTAAAACCTGCGGAAATTGTTCCGGCCTTGGCTTCCAGCCCGTCGGAAATGACGATGAGGCCATTATAGGCAAACAATCCGGGTATAGCCTGTTTGTAAGTTTGAATCTGCCTGAAGGCGGCATGTACTGTAGCATTTTCATCGGCGGGATTTTTCAGCTCGATAATTACAAGGGGCAAGCCGTTGATGAAAAGAACAACATCCGGCCTTTTGTTGACGTTGTTCTCGATAACTGTATATTGATTCAAGACGATAAAGTCGTTGTTCTCCGGGGTGGCGAAGTCAACAAGCCAAACGAGGTCTCCTCGGCTGCTGCCGTCTTTCTGGTAACTTACCTTGATACCTTCTGTGAGCATACGGTGAAAGGATTCATTATTGGTAATAAGTTCCGGTGAGTTAAGGCGCAGAAGCTGCTTGATTGCGTCTTCTCTCGCATCCGCAGGAACATGAGGATTGATGCGGGAAACTGCGGCAGCGAGCCTTTCCATGAGCAGAACATCCTCAAAAGTTTGCCGCTCTGGAGTCAAACTGTCCGGTGCAATGTCGGGGCCGTAAATATACTGGTAGCCTTGATGTTCGAGAAGTTCGACGGCAAATTCTTCAATGCTTGATTCAGTGATTCTAATCATTTGTCACCTTTTCACTTTCGGCAAATACATTCAGTTCCGTAACGTAGGCAGGATAATCAATATTATAAAGGATTTCGCTGGCTGGATAAGAATAATCGCCCATTGCAAATTCGCCATATGTGTCGTCCCAGAAGTCATTAAAATCTTCATTACTTGCGTACAATATGTTTGTTTCTTCTTGCGCTATAGTTCTGGGATTTTCATTTTCAAAAGATCTGATAAGAAAACAAGCGACTATTACAGTGGCATCAATCAAAAATTCTCTTGTCATGACATCTACCTTGTCGTTGCGCACTTTCAGTTCTTGCAGTGACATGCCATGTGAGGTAGCGCCAATTTCGCTTCTGAGGTCCCCCATATTCTGGCCAATAGTCGCCAATGCCGATGATATTTGAGTTACTAAATTCTCACCTGAGTAACCTATGGCCATAAAAGACTTCTTTAGAACGGAATTAATACTCGCCGTACCGGTCAATTCTATGCCTTTTGAGCTGCAAATTTCTTTGCCGATCGATTCCAGTAGCGATTTGGCGTTTTCCAGTGCTTGGCTGAAATCAGAATTGAGATAGGTTTCTATGCGATCGGCATATATGATGAGATCTGACCATCTTCCGTGTTGCTCAATGACTTTCCTTAGCTTATCCATGCAGATAAATCCTGTCTAAAATTATACGGCAACTCTCACTTCCCCGCTCATCAATTTGGGTAAAAGTGTGTCACGCAGTTTTTCGAGGGTGCGGATTTGTTTGTAATTGCACTCCATTTTTTCTACAAACATCAGCAACTGGTTATCAAATTTGTTCTGCATTTCCCCTGAGGGTATGGCAATTTTTATTGATAGTAAATGCGGAACTTTAATACTAGGCTGTACTCCACCAATATCAAATTGTAGAATTTCTTCGGCTTTAAATCTTAATATTTGATAGAGATAAAAAGGAGATATATTATTAGCATGCAACCCTATTACATTTTGGGCAATATTACCTTTTTCTATAACATACATTGAAATTGCACCAATGCTACCCACCGTTGAAATAAGAATATCAAACTTTTGTAGATTATCCCTGAACCAAAGTCGGTATGTCTCTTCATCAACATATTTTTTTATAGCTGAATAATCAACAAGCCTGTCTTTTCCACCTAAGGCATTAACTTCAATTACTGGATAAGGTGTATATTCTTCCCTATTAGGTGGTGTTTTCCCTCTATTATCGACAACTGAAACATAGTTGCCCAACGGTTTATTCTCCCAACAATCGTTTACCTCTTCTACAAACCACTGTCTGAACAGCGCGGCCGCCATTGCTTCCATGGTTTCGTTCTGGCGGTGGAGCAAATCTATTTTGTCGTCGAGACTGGAAAGCACTGAGGCAATGGCTTGTTGCTCCGGAAGAGTGGGCAGGAGCAAAGAAACAGATTTTAAGGATGTTAATGGATTGCTTATGGAAGGCACTCCAACTTGAGATTCATGCTGTAGTAGCTCATGTTGTCCTCGCGGCGATTTGAAGAAATAGAAAAGGAATTCATTATCGATTAGATTTGAGTTTACAGTTACCTTCATACCTGACTGAGAAATAATATATTTCGGATATTTACCGACAGGTATTAACCCAACTTGGCCAATTGTGCCACGGTGTGTAAAAACAAGGTCCCCAGGGAAACAATAGCTTGATTTAAGTTGATTCGCTTTTCCCTCTGTCAGAAATACAAATCCCCCGGCAACATATTTATAAAAGTTAAGATTAGTTCCACGAATTACTGGCACACCTGAAGTGGTGAAATTTTCTGCTTTTATGTTTGAGCCAAATGGACCCATTGCAAACTTTTCAGCCACATCCTTTAATGTGCATTCCTTCCACTCACTCATACCAGCTTCACCTTTTTCAGATTCTCCAGAATCAGCGCATTCAGCTTTTCTTCTTCCTTTAGTTGCTCTGCAAACTCAGCCTTGAGCTTGGTAAACCTTTCATTGAAATCAAAATCATCTTCATCATCCGGCAGGCCAACATAGCGCCCCGGTGTCAGCACATAGTCCAGTTCCCGCACTCGTTCAATAGAAGCAGAATTGCAGAATCCTTTAATGTCCTCGTATTTCCCTTTTGGATTTCTCCACGCATGGTAGGTGGCGGCAATCTTCTGAATATCTTCTTCCGCAAGCTCTTTTGTCCGACGGTTTATCAAATGCCCTTCATTTCGGGCATCAATGAAAAGGATTTCATCCGTACGGTTCCTGTGTCCGCCATTGGCTTTATTCCGGCTTAAAAACCATAGGCAGGCGGGAATCTGCGTGTTCAGGAACAGTTTGGCAGGAAGATTAATAATGCAATCAACGAGACGAGCTTCGATTAGTGCTTTACGAATATCTCCTTCACCCGACGTCTTGGAGGTAAGTGAGCCTTTCGCCAGGACGAACCCGGCAATTCCTGCGGGACTCAAATGATAAAGAAAGTGCTGTATCCAGGCGTAGTTGGCGTTTCCCGATGGAGGTATGCCATATTTCCATCTGCCGTCCTTACGGAGCAGATCGCCGCTCCAGTCGCTATCGTTGAAGGGAGGATTGGCAATAACAAAATCTGCCTTTAAATCCTTATGCACATCATTCAGGAAAGACCCTTCATTGTTCCATTTAACTTGTGAGCTGTCGATACTCCGAATGGCCAGATTCATCTTGGCTAGCCGCCAGGTGGTCTGGTTGCTTTCCTGCCCGTAAATGGAAATGTCTTTTACTCTGCCCTGATGGTTTTTGACAAACTTCTCCGACTGGACGAACATGCCGCCGGAGCCGCAGCACGGGTCGAATATCCGGCCCTTGAAAGGTTCCAGCATTTCTACCAGAAGTTCAACAACGCTGCGCGGAGTATAGAACTGTCCTCCCTTTTTACCTTCGGCGAGGGCAAATTCACCAAGGAAATATTCAAAAACATGCCCTAAAACATCGGCGCTACGAGCCTTGGCGTCGCCAAGAGCAATATTTCCTATAAGGTCTATCAAGCCGCCAAGGTTGGTCGGGTCGAGATTTCCCCGCGCAAATACTTTCGGAAGCACATCTTTAAGAGATGGATTGTCTTTCTCAATGGCATCCATCGCGCTATCGACTTCCTTGCCGATGGTCGGGAGTTTTGCTTTTGCTTGCAGATATGACCAGCGGGCAATTTCCGGAACGAAAAAGACATTTTCCGCCTTGTATTCGTCTTTATCTTCCGGATCGGCACCTTTATATTCACCTTCTCCGCTTTTTAGCTTGGCGTGTAATTCTTCAAAGGCAGCCGAAATGTATTTCAGAAATATAAGACCAAGAACGATATGCTTATATTCTGCGGCATCGATATTTTTCCTGAGTTTGTCTGCCGCTTTCCAGAGCTGTTTTTCAATCGGTTCATTTTTATTGCCATTAGTGCCATTGTTTGTAGCTTTTGCCATCTTTGTCTCCAGTCAGTTGTTGGCTTCTATAAAACTGAGATATTGTCTCTATTCACGAAATCCGGCTAATCTCCAATCCCACCATTTTCTTTAAACTCGTCGAGCTAATAGTGTTATTACAAACATAATTGGTTAAAATCATTGGCACAATTGCATCTATAACTTTCGTTTGTCAATAATAAAATGTAAGATTTTACGTTTGTTGCTTATCGTTCTGCTTGAATTCCATTATTTTAGCCGTGGATAGCGATTTGTGTAGTTGAAGAAATTCTTGCTGAATGTAAGGTTTTCTGAGGTTATCGCTTAGTGCGCGTATCAATCCGAAACTCTTTTCTGTAGCGTCCGGAAACTCCGTCAAAAAGGGGGAATGTTTGCTTGGAAACAAATAGAGGGAACACGGTCCTTTCAGTTCCCTCGCGCGTGCGCGTATTGTTAGGGAAATTCTGTTTTTTATAATGGCAGAAACATGATTTTACCAGCCCTTGCTTTATAGAGTTTGGGCAAGGCAGGCAAACTATTATGAACTTTTATTTATCTTTGATTTTTTACACGCCGATTAAATGACCGCTTGTAATCCTGCCATGAAACCCTTTTATCGTGCCGTGCCATGTGCTTAAAAAGCGAATCAAATTGATGGTTTTCATTACAGCTTGCATAGGTCAGGTTATGGCAAATCCGACAAGCTATTTCACCATATTTTATGTGAAGGGTTCTCATTCGTCGGCCACAGTTAGGGCACAGGAAGAAATAGCGCTTTCCGCCAAATCCTGGTGTATACCAAGATAGATTGACTTTTGTGGCCGGATGTTTTTCTCCATTATACGTGTAGTAAAAAGTTATTGAAGAATGTGCATTATCGATATGGACATTAAAACTACATGCGCCTATTTGATTGCCACCTCGTTTCCACCTTAAAATCCCAAATCCTAATCCCAACGGGTCCCAATATCCCCCTCTCGCGAAAACATTTGCATCAATGGAATAACAATCTTCCACTGTTGCCTTTACATTGCCTATGTAATTTCTTCCCGATCCGTAGCCGCCCATAATTATTTGCCTAAATCATAAGGATTTATTGACAGGTTTTTGCCTGCTTATTCACAATAAAAACCATTAATATCATCCGTTTACAATTAAAATGATCCATCTGACAAAAATAAGGTTTTTTCATGTTTATTTACCTATCATGTCAATTTCGCAGGTACTAATGTGTGATTGCCCGGTTTTCAAAACCTTGTTTTGTGAGATGGGAAAAACCATCGTTATTAATCCGCGCGTAATAATACTGAAATTCACCACGCTCTTTTCTTAAACAGCTTTTTCTTTGTATGAGGATAATGCCTCGCAACTTTTTCAGGTTGAATGCAGAATCCACAAATGCTGTCAAATGGAAATGGATGCGCTTCCTCGACTTCTTTTGACCTCTGCCACTTGAACATCTCGTTACCGCACTTTTTACACTTAACACGTATTGCCTGTCCTTTTTCTTTCATAGATAATTAACCTGCTATACATGGATATTATATTTATCCTTCACTAGAGTGAACACGATAAAGAAAAAAGCAGGTGCAAGCATGAAAATTCTTTTTGTTTAATAATGACGATATTTTAAATGCTTATTTCTGCAATCTTGTCATGTTCACCGGAGTGAACACGGGAAAAGCCTCTTTTTCCCCTCTCATGTTCATTATGGTGAACAAGTCATGTTCATCGGAGTGAAGTTAGTTTCATTTTTGACCAGCTTCATATGTTCCCTTATATAGAATCTGGGAGGCAGTACTTTTTCCTTTTCTATCTTTATAAAATCCGGTGTTCCATACTTTCTCCAGCGTTCGGATACTTTGTAACGGGAATAATCTTTTTCCTTTTCATGCTTCTGATACCAGCCACCTCGATATTCAACATCAATAAAACCAACTTCAACCAGTTTGATAATATTTTTCCAGAATTGTGTTTTTCCAATGCCCAGAACTTCTTTTGCCTCCCGATACGGGAAAATAAAGGGTTCATTGGTATAAATATTTTGTTTCCTTCTCCCAACTTTTACTTTTTCCCATTTTCGCTTTTGCAGGCAACGCAATAAAGTATTTATTGTCGAAGCTGATCTGCTTATGCTCTGGAAAGCTTCTGAATAAAACATATCTGGTTCAATCCAAATCTTGTTTTGAATTCTATACTCTTTAGGAATTTCCATTGACCCTACCTAGACCATTGCCTTAAGCCATTTCGTCAAATTGCGAATATGTTTTAAATGCCACCCATGGCCTTAACAACCGCCTGTTTTGTCGCCGCAACAAATGCGTAGTCCTCTTTTTCCTTCGCCAGCTCTTCCCGGAATATTTCCATATCAAGGCAATTCTCGATAGCATCCCGGAGCTTGCTCTGGAGCAGTTCAACTGGAGCGGCATCAAGTTCGGCAACATGAATCCCATGTCGCGCCACAAACTTCGCATAATTCGGCGATGTGGTTTTGGCTTCCATGTCCGACGGCAAATTATGCGTCCGCACATCCTCTCCGGATAGCGCAACTTTATGAGCAATAACATGAGACAATCCGAAGTCATCTCTCAGGGACTTGGGGAAACTCGCTGCTATTTGTTCACCATCAGGATCAAAATCACTTAAGATTAAAAGTATGAGGTTTTTCTTTTCTGAATCCTGGAACCGATTCACCATTTCCAACCGGGGTGTTAAACTGGAATATCCTCTCCCTGTGGTACAGGGAACACAATACTCATCGGCGACTGCTTCAATATGTTTCCGGATGGCGTTTTTCTCGACAAGTATCTCAATGTGATTTGCCTGCCCTCGAAGAATATCTCGCGCATAGTGCCTTAGAAAGCCTTGGGTTTCCTTCTGGATGTAATCAGCCGGGGTCTGATACGTCGCCACAACTCTTATTGGCCGTGTTTCATCTTCAATAGCTGCATGGGGGATATCACCGGTAAGACGCGCCCGAAGTAATAGGTTAGTTAATGCCTTATAGCTGCCCAAATCATTTTGATAAGTTGATCCGGGTTTTTTATCGTGTCGCAACGGTGGATCGTTCAATAGCAGGTAATGAACCCGCCGCACCGTTAACGGCCAGAATGCTTTTTCTGAATTAATGGCTTTTTGTGCTGCCCGGAGGAATGCCAGGGTAGTAATCCGCGCCCGCTTTTTGTAATCGCCAAGATTTATATTATCCTCAAGATTAACCTGCTGCCGTTGATGCCTGTCATCCAATAGCCGCTCATAGGCTTCATCCGGGTCAATTTCCAGCATGGCCTCCCGGAGGCGTTCGGCATGGCTTTTATCCCGCTGCTTATTGAATACGGAGAGTATATTCAATCGTTCATCAGCGGTCAGATCGTTAAAAACAACATCGGCGGCGACGATACAAGGAACCTCCGTCAGTCCTAACCATGTAGCCGCTGCATAGCGCCTGTGTCCTGATAGAAGAATTCCGTCTGAAGATATTTGTAGCGGTTCGCGGATACCCTCTTCTTTGATAGAGTAATAGAGTCTGCGATCATCTTCGCCGGCATTAGGATTAAAATTGTCATATAGTAATTGGTTTTCTTCTGCCGGGTGAATATCGTTTATTGAAAAATAGGACAAGTCCTGTTTTTTTACTGCGGTGGAGTTCATATTAGTTTCTTCCTTCCGTTCCTTATCCAATACTGGGCCTGTCGTCTATTCGTTCAAAATAGACGGGATTTTCCTTGCTCACGGTCTGTTTTTTTGACCTTAATGAAGCCATCTGTGCCGCACTTTGTCCTTTGCCTGCTCGCGCCGGATTTTTCCCAAACCGGAAAGGATGAATTAAGCAGTCGAAGGTTGAGCATTCCCTAACGGCTTCTTTATTGCCGCCCATACAGTCTAAGCAGAATTTCCGCAGAACTTTTACAGAAGCTCTCTTTTTACCCAACCTGTATTCGTAAAACGAGCAAGGCTTTCCAGTGGTAAAGACACTATACCCGGTGCAGTTTTCAACTTCCGAATCTGATCTGCTTTGAACACAATAATGACAATGTGTCCGAATTGTCCGGGAAGGTGACTTATGGGATGTCATTTTGCACCCCTATCACCTTGTGCGGTCTCACTTTTATGTTTGCGCTCGGGAATAATTTCGCTTCGTGCTTCCAACCATTTGACAAACTCGGTGACAGGGTAAGCCACTTTCCGCCCACAACGAATCCGCCCAGCTGGTCCTTTACCTTGGCAGTCAAGGTTAGCGATATATTTTTCTGATATGATCCCGCCGGTAAATTTTACCGCCTCAGTCCGTGCGACAAAAGCACTGGGCCACTTGTCGGCTAATTTTGAAAATAAACTATCCACGGTATATCCTCCCAAAAAGTTGTTATTGATTATGGGAATAAAAAAACCCAAAAGCATTTTGCTCTTGGGTTTCCTTATAATGCTAAATGATGATTAAATCAAAAAACGTAAGTAATATTTTATAGTTGCGTAAACTGAGTAATTAGTCGGTTTACAGGGTGTTCGTCAGTTTACATTTCATCTTCCGCGATTATTTCAGCTTCCCTTCTTGTCTTTCCGGCATTAGCCATAAGGTGTTTAATTATTTCTTCCTTCTTTGTTTTTGCTATAGCTTTTATTCGTGCCGGGTTTGCTCTATATTTCTTCTGGTAGTCGGCTCTTTCTTCGGGTGTCATTTTATTTTTTCGTGAACATGCAGGGCAATAAATTTGATGGCTGTTAAGTTTTGACTTGCCGAATATGCAATTACACTTTTGGCAAACGGCAATTCTTTCTTTTCCTTTATATTCGGGATGTTTTAGATATTCAATGAGGCAATAGCTTATGGGTGCATTGAATAATTTTTTACCATCAAAAGGTAAGTACTTAATATTTGAATTGTTTATGATTAAGCCGATCTCAATTAACGTGTCTTCGATAAATGGTCCTATCTCAATCAACATGTGCTCATTGTTAATGACGCATATCGTTTTCTGAAGTTTGTTATATCTCAACAACATACTTTTAAATCCCTCTGTGTCATAGGCATTAACTGCTTTAATTATTTGTAAAAGAACACGCTTAAGCTTTTTCTGAGTTTCATCTATATGATGATGAATTTTCAAAATATTGTTATAATCTTTAGCAATTTTATTAAGTTCTTCGAAACGGTCAGTTGCATCTGATTTAATTTCCTCTATTTTATGACATAGTTTAGCCAGTTTCTTCAGATCCGCTTTAATCACATCTTTTGTTTCATCTATTGCGGCATTATCAATATATGCTTGCATCTCATTTTCCGGGATTAAAAAAGTTTTATCTATATGATCAGGTTCCTCGCATGGACGCCATTCTGTTTCTTGAAATTTGAACATACAATTTATGGTGTTATAGTCATATAAACAAAGAGAGGAGTAAGAAAAATATCTATTCACGGAATACCAAATATCATTCCGCTCCAATAATATTTCAAAAAGATTTTGTTCCTTGCTTGATAATGTACCTTTAGCCACTTGTTTTGTTGGAAATTTTATTAAGGCTTTTTCGGGAAAATCTTTTGAAAAGTCAAAGGCGGCCCGAAGGTTCTTAAAATAAGATATTAGAATATCATCGGTTGTTTCAGCATTAGCAAAGTCCCATACAAGCTTTCCATATCTTGATAATTTTTCTTTTTCGTACTTATCCATTACTTCCCCTATCGTAAGCCCCCCCATTGATTAAACCGGGAAGGCGGAAAGGGGTTCTTCTGCTTATAGGATACGCTGCCTATTCCCGGCTATTTCTTATTTCTTACAGTTCACAATTTCCCCGGCTAATTCTTTGGCTTTGCTATTTGCTGTAAATGCCTCTTGTAATGCCGCTGCGCCCTCTCTTAATCGGCTTTCACTCATTTTCGCGTAACGAGCTGTCATAGTTCCTGTTGAATGGCCAAGACTTCTTTGGGTTAAATAAAGATCATGGGTGCTTTCGTATAGGTGAGTTGCATATGTGTGACGCAAGGTATGAAACGTAACACGCTGTTTCCTGTCGGTGATGCCGTGGTTAAATTTTAAATCGTTAACTACTCTGGAAAATGTTTTTGATGATTGTGCCATTATCCCAGCCTTTTTGGTTCGCTTTGGAAATATAAGCGCGTCCGGGCGTCCTTGTGTCCTGTTTTCCAACATTGCCTTTGCTCTGTCTGTTAAATAAGCTGTTCTTGATCCGGTTTTTGCGTTCAGAATGGCCAGGGTGCCAGCGTCAAAATTAACGCATGACCATGTAAGCGCAGCAATTTCGCCAAACCTTAAACCACAATGAAGGGAAAGAAGCGCTTCGTCGTGAAGGTTTTGACTCTTTGCCGCCAGCGCCGCAAGCAGCGTTTCCGCTTCGTCAATGCTCAAGTATCGCATTTTCATATTGTCTAGCCTAGGCCACTTGACGGCTTTTGTAGGTGATTCGCCGGTGTAAATGCCAAGTTTCCGGGCCATATGGTAACCTTGCCTGATTGTCTGCAGGGTATATTCGATTGTTCGGGCGCTTAGTTTTTTATCGGTCATTGTCTTTTTAATCTTTTCCAAGTGGAAAGCGCTGATTGTTGGAAACGTCAAAGCGCCAATTGTATCGGCTATGTATCTTTCATAAAGCATGGCTTCGATTTCATAGCTTTTGGCTTTTTTGTCCAGCTTGCTTTGGGGTTGGTAGGTTTCAGTCATAAATTGACCAAAGGTGACGCTTTCCTTTTCAGCTTGCGTTCGTTCCTGTTCGGCAATATCCCGCTTTTCCTGTTCAATTGTGCGTTTCTCCGCCAAAGTCTGTGGGCCTTGTCCAGCTTTGCGGTTTTCTTTCAGTTCTTTCAACCGTTCATAAGCCTTTGCTGCCGTCCAGCCCTCTTTAGCCCAGCCAAGGCCTTCTTCTTTGTCCTTGCCGTTCAACTTATAGCGAATGGTAAAATATTGATCCAGATTGACGCCATTTTTCCGCGTCGGGTGTTTTCGATAACGCACCCCCGGAAAGTTTGTCTTGACCCATTGTGTCGCCATAATAAGCCTCTTTTCTTATAGTCAGTATGTCTTTCTGCCAGTCCCGCTTGCTTTTGGTGACATGAAAAAAATAATCAGTTTTTCGTCAGCCCCTTTTTTCAGTCCCGCCATAGTCCCGCTTTTTTGTCTGAAATGGCGTGTTTTTAAATGACGCCTTGTGAAAGTGATATAAGGCTAAGTATTGTAAAAGTCAAAGTGTTTTTTATGTTTTGTGAAATTAAAGGAAAGTCAATAAATATGATTCGTAATCAGTAGGTCACCAGTTCGATTCTGGTCATCGGCTCCAGTAAAGTTAAAAGCTTAAAAAACAATGGCTTACAAAATTTTCTTTGTTCGATGATATTCCCCGCTATTCTCCGCCTGTTTATTTCACCTATTAATTTTTCTATTAAATGTTGACAAAAATATTGCCACAAGATCAAATATTCCTGGCCGAGGCAGCAATGGTCGGTTTGCAGGAAGTTGGCCAATTTCTGTGACCTAAGGAGATGTCAGCGAACTGATAAGGAGAAACTGATGATTAAACAAGAAATTCCGGCTGTTGAATTACAAAAAAGGCTGGATAGTTTTCAGGAAATTTTGCGCAGCAAAGACATTGATGGAGCCCTTCTCGTACAACGTGTCGATACCATGTATTTTACAGGAACCGCCCAGGACCTGCATGTCTACATACCGAACATCG
>CAZRMB010000008.1:16905-22390 GCA_964600925.1 uncultured Syntrophomonas sp. | reverse complement strand
AATCAGAGTTATGTCTATTTAGGAATTCCTCTGCTGCTGAATGATTATTAAGGAGGTGATGAATGTAAATTGGAAATGTATATTCAGGGAAAGACAAAGTTAAATGGAAAGGTTGAAATCAGTTCATCAAAAAATGCTATTTTACCGATAATTGCTGCGACTATTCTAACAGATGAAAAAGTAGTGTTAAAAAAAGTTCCCAGGATTTCAGACGTAATGACAATTTGTCAAATCATAGAAAAGTTAGGAAAACAAATAAAGGAAGAAGAGAATCAATATATCTTTACAGGCAAAATTCATAATTTAACACCACCCTATGAATTGGTAAGACAAATGCGGGCATCATTTTTATTGATGGGACCTCTGCTTTCCAGATATGGCAAGGTACGACTTTCACTTCCAGGTGGATGTGCCATAGGCAATCGTCCCATCGATCTGCATTTAAAAGGATTTGCAGCATTGGGGGCAGATATAAGATTCAGCGGAGGTGATGTAATCGCCAAAACCAGCAAATTAATTGGCAATCATGTTTATTTGGATTTTCCCAGTGTTGGAGCCACAGAAAATATAATAATGGCTGCAGTTTTGGCTGAGGGAACCACATGGATCGAGAATGCCGCACTGGAACCAGAAATCGTTGATCTGGCTAATTTTATTAATAAAATGGGTGGCAAGATTAACGGTGCAGGAACTAATGTGATAAAGATCCAGGGAGTAGATCATCTGTCGGGAGCTGAATATACACCTATTCCTGATCGTATTGAGGCCGGAACTTATATGATTGCAGTTGCCGCGACAGCGGGGGAAGCTATCATAAATAATATAATCCCGGAACACTTGAAATCCATTACAGCCAAGCTGGAGGAAAGTGGCGCAGTGATTGAAGAAGACAAACATTCCTTACAAATCAAAAGAGATGGGAAAATTAAGCCGGTATATATTAAAACGCTTCCATATCCGGGATTCCCAACTGATATGCAGGCTCAAATCATGGCCTATTTAAGCTTTGCGACCGGAACCAGTATAATAAGTGAATCTGTTTTTGAGAACCGCTTCATGCATGTGCAAGAATTGCTAAGAATGGGTGCAGACATTAAAACAGAAGGTAAATCAGCAATCATTAAAGGAGTCAAGGAATTGACTGGAGCCCGTGTCAGGGCCAGTGACCTGAGAGCTGGGGCGGCACTTGTTATTGCAGGACTAAGCGCTCAGGGGAGGACCATCGTGACCGAAAATGAACACATTGAACGGGGCTATGAAGATATTGACAAAAAACTAAGCCAAATGGGAGCCCAAATTTATTTAAATTAATAGATTTTAATAATATAAATAAATCCTGTTTTGGATGCTAAAAAATTTTCAAAACAGGATTTTTTTGCGAGATAACAAAAGGAATAGCTACTTGCTCTATATCATATTTATGAATTATGAAAAAAATATTATTGATCGTCAGTATTTTGCTGGTTTTTTTATGTTCATATTTATGGCATCATTCATACACAAAACTGGAAAAAGCCCCAGAGCCCTTGGTTAAGCTCTATTTACATCAAAAAAACGGAGTTATGGAACTATCTCTGGAGGATTACATTATAGGCACGGTAGCCGCTGAAATGCCTGCGTCTTTTGAGATCGAAGCTCTGAAAGCGCAGGCTGTTTGTGCACGTACTTACGCTTTGAAAAAAATTATTGATCGACATCCTTATCCCCGTCAAGCAGATCTTTCTGATGACATTAACAGTTGTCAGGCTTTTTGTGATATATCTGCCCGCAATATCAGCACGGAAAATCTAAAGCGCATAGAAACTGCCGTAAAAGAAACCCGCGGGGAGATCATGCTATATAATTCCCGCCCCATTGATGCGCTTTATCATTCTTGCTGTGGTGGGAAAACAGACAGTTCCTGGGGGAATTCGGTTCAGCTTGAGTATTTGAAAGCAGTAAGATGCAAATATTGCAAAGAATCTCCGCATTATTATGAGAAACATCTAGTCCCCAACAGCAAAATCGTCGCACTGGCAGGGGGGAATGATCCTAATCTGGAGATTAAGATCCTTTCCTTCAGCCCGGCAGGCAGAGCCAACCAAATGAGTATCAATGGGAAAAAGGTCTGGGCGTCAGATTTGCGCCGCCAGTTAAATCTGCCTTCACAATGGCTGTCCGTTAAGGTAGGGCCTCAGCAGACTGAAATCACGACCCGCGGGTATGGCCACGGTCTGGGTATGTGCCAGTATGGTGCCAATGGTATGGCTAAACGTGGTCATCGTTATAAAGATATATTAAATCACTATTATCAGGACATTAAAATCTATAAATTGCCGTATTAATAAATTCTCATAAATTTAGTTTTGTGCTACATTTAATGAAATAATACAAAATTTTGCCAAGGCTGTAAAGGAATATTGGAGGAATTAACTTGTTAAACTGGTTCTCGGTTGCTTTATTTGCGATAGGCATTTCATATGTGTTTTTGCTTTTTTACACATTATTTAAGCATAAAACAAGAGTACTAAATACTTTCTCATTAGTTTGTCTGACCATCGCGATATATGTCATTGGATACGGATTTGAACTTCGTTCCGATACACTCGAGGAAATCAAGTTTTTCTTGAAAATTGAATATTTTGGCATGCCGTTCATGTTTACATTCTGGCTGCTGTTTGTATACGAATTTTATTACAATAAAGCTCCTTCTTTAAAAGTAGGTATTCTGCTTTTTATTGTTCCCGTACTGACACTGTTCTTTAACGTTAGCAATGATTACCATCATTTATTATATGCTAATGTTGAAACTGTCCAATATGATGGATTCATCACCGCACATATTACCAAAGGACCATGGTATTTTGTACATATGATATACAGTTATGCAGCGCTGATTATTGGAATTATTTATTTTTTTAAAGCCTGGTATAATTCTTTCAATGTTAAACGAATACAATCAATGCTTATCATTGGAGGGACAGTTATTCCCGCCTTCATTGAAACATTTTACTTAATAGGGCTAGCCCCGTTTGGATTGGATTTATTGCCCTTTGCCATCGGCATATTGGCGGTTTGTTATTATATTGCGTTTTTCCGTTATGATTTTATAGAATGGCCAGAGATGATTCAAAATGCGAAATTCTCAGAATCGAGTGAAGGAATTATAATTCTTGATTCGAAAAACAGGTTGATTGATTTCAATAAAGCTGCACAGAAAGTTTATAGTTTTCTTAATTTAAAAATTGTAGGCAAGGATCTGGTTCATTTCAGCCAAGCCAAAGATCTTATTGATCATAAAGAAGTTTTATTTGAAATCGCAGTTCCGGAAAATGGACTAAAATACTATGAAATTCATTTTACAGAGTTGAAAGGTAAGAACAGTGTATTGGGATCGGTTTATTTTATGAAGGACATTACTCAGCAAAAGGAAATGATTCAGCAACTTGAAAATCTGGCCAGCTATGATTCATTAACACAGATCTATAACCGGAGAAGATTTATGGAAGAAGCCGAAAAGGAAGTCTATAGGGCAGCACGATATGACGGTAGCTTTGCTTTATTAATGATTGATATTGATTGCTTTAAGGAAATTAACGATATATATGGGCATATGGCCGGTGATGAAGTTCTAAAATCAATTGCCAGCGGGTGCCGGGACAGGATTCGCCGCACTGATATAATCGGCCGTTTTGGCGGTGATGAATTTTCGATAATACTGTCTGGGGTTGACAATGACAATGCTTCAATCATTGCGGAACAAATTCGTGAGAATATTGAAAATAAGGAAATCAGTTATTTAGATCAGATACTTAAAGCCACTGTCAGTATAGGAGTGGCAACAGCTGCAACCAACAACGGCAAGGAACTTGACTTAAACCAAATAATAAAACAAGCAGATCAGGCCTTATATAATGCCAAGAGCCACGGCAGGAACTGCATTTCCATTTAAATCCCTCCCTTTTTATTCATCCATCCGATAAGCTTATATTTCTTTCTGCTAACCGGCCTTGATAAAAGAATAGCCAGTTCACTCATTCCTGGTATTGATTTGAACCCATCTGAATATATTGAAAGCAGAAGAGAGGGGGAAAATCATGCAGAACTATATACGCAAAAGAGCAGTCAAGCTTGCCCGGCATATTGTACTGACCTCAGATACCGTTCGTAGAACGGCAGATGTATTTGGTATATCAAAAAGTACCGTTCATAAGGACGTGACGGAAAGGCTGGCCAGAATAAGCGAAGAACTATTTTTTCAAGTCAAAGATATTTTGGACAAGAATAAAGCGGAAAGACATTTGCGCGGCGGGGAGGCTACGCGCAAAAAATACGCCAATGCAGCTGAATTTGAAGTTTTATAAAATAAAATAGCCAGAAACGCTAAGAAAAGGTAAAATTATATTTAAGATAATTTTACCGGGGGGCTACGAATTTGTGTTTTGTTGAAGACATAGGTATTGATCTGGGAACTGCTAGTGTACTGGTCTTTAAAAAAGGTGAAGGCATCGTCTTGCATGAACCATCCGTTGTAGCTATCGACAAAAACTCCAACAAAGTCATTGCAGTAGGAGAAGAAGCTCGTGAAATGCTGGGTAGAACGCCGGGTTATATAACTGCTATTCGTCCGCTTCGGGAAGGTGTAATTGCTGATTATGATACGACCGAAAAGATGCTTAATTATTTTGTTAAACGGGTGCTGGGCAACAAGCTGTTTTTGAAACCCAGAGTCATCGTTTGTATCCCGACCGGCGCTACGGATGTCGAGGAGAGAGCTGTGCGTCAGGCTACACTGGCGGCAGGTGCCAAACAGGCATACATAATCGAAGAGCCTCTGGCAGCAGCACTGGGAGCAGGCATAAATATTGCCGGGGCAACCGGCAACATGGTTGTAGATATTGGCGGCGGAACTTCTGACATTGCGGTATTGGCACTGGGGGGAATTGTATGTAATACTTCCCTTCGGGTCGGTGGGGACAAGTTTGATGAAGCACTGATACGCTTTGTTCGCCGTGAATATAGCCTTATGATCGGGGAGCGCACGGCCGAAGAAATAAAAATAAATATTGGTACCGCCTGGATTACTCCTGAGAACCGCGACCGATATATGGAAGTAAGGGGCAGGGACTTGGTCTCAGGTCTGCCCAAAACCATAAATATTAGTTCCCAGGAAAGCTGGATTGCCCTGGAGGAACCGGTTTATTCAGTTATTGATGCGGTGAAAAAGGTTCTCGAAGTTACCCCGCCGGAGCTGGCGGCAGATATCGTAGACAACGGAATTGTGATGACTGGCGGAGGTTCGCTGCTGGATGGTTTTGCAACCTTGCTGTCAGCTGAAACCAATCTGCCTGTGCACGTGGCTGAAGATGCCATTTCCTGTGTGGCTATGGGGACAGGTAAAGCTTTAAATGAGATACATATTCTTTCCAAGAACGGACGAGGCCCTAAACGGCTTGTGTAATCGTTTTTGCCCTCCCGCCTCGCGGCGGGTTTTTCTTTATAAGAC
>CAZRMB010000008.1:2493-16805 GCA_964600925.1 uncultured Syntrophomonas sp. | reverse complement strand
CCAGATGGAATAGGTATTGTCTGGGCTGGTCGACGTCTGGGATATCCTTTTGAAGAAAGAGTAAGCGGAATAGATCTGCTCTATCTAATTTGTGAACGAGCTCCACAGGAGGGCTGGAAAATTTATTTCCTCGGTGCTGCGCCGGGCATAGCAGATGAAGCCGCGCGTCAGCTGACCCAAAAGTATCCCGCCATAAATATCTGCGGCATTCACGATGGTTACTTCTCTGAAGAACAGCAGCAGTCAATGCTCGAAGAAATTAAAGCGTTGCAGCCGGATATCCTGTTTGTTGCGCTGGGAGCACCTGGTCAGGAATATTGGATCCATAAATACAGACAGGCTATAGAAGTGCCTGTTGCCATAGGAGTGGGCGGTAGTTTTGATGTTATTGCCGGAATCAAGTCAAGAGCACCGGAATGGATGATCAGAGCCAACCTTGAATGGCTGTATCGCTTGCTTAAAGAGCCCAGTCGTCTTAAAAGGCAGATGGCACTGCCCAAGTTTGTGCTATTGATTTTACGGCATAGTATATATAAAAACTGATCTGGTGCTGGGGGGGATCGCTTTGGATAACGACAAGATTTTTGCCTTGGATATCGGTACAAGAAAAATAACCGGATTGGTAATGCAAAAAAACGCTGATGGTTATGAAGTGCTGGACGCAGAAATGATTGAACATCAGACCCGGGCAATGATGGATGGACAGATTCATGACGTTGAAACGGTGGCAGCAACCATCGTGACCATTAAAAACCGTCTCGAAGAGCGTTTGGGTATGATACTGTCAAGCACGGCTGTAGCAGCAGCGGGACGCTCTCTAAAAACAGCCCGCGGTCAAGCCGGAAGAACCAATACTCAGCTTAACGAAATAAACCGTGATGAGGTCCGAACCTTGGAAATCGAGGCCGTGCAGAATGCCCAATATTTAGCTGCTCGGGAAGAAATGGGCCATCCATCCCAGTCCGAATATTTTTGCGTTGGTTACAGCGTAATCAGTTATTCCCTGGAGGATCAGCCTATCGGCAATCTGATCGGACAAAAGGGCGGCAATTATGCCGTTGAAGTAATTGCCACATTTTTACCGCGGGTTGTGGTGGATAGCCTGCTGTCGGCATTGCAGCGGTCCGGATTACAAGTCTACAGTATTACCCTGGAGCCGATTGCCGCCATATCACTGGCCATTCCTTCCAACATGCGCCTTTTGAATCTGGCTTTGGTTGATATTGGAGCAGGTACGTCCGACATTGCCATTGTCAAACATGGCAGCATTTATGCGTATGCCATGGTTCCGTTTGGCGGCGACGAATTAAGCGAAAAGCTGGCAAGCAGTTATTTGCTGGATTTTAACAGCGCTGATTGGTTGAAATGCCAGTCTTCAGATCATGAACAGCTGCAGATCAAAGATATATTGAATAATCAATTACTGTTAAATGCTGAAGAAATAAAAAAGGAACTGGAACCGGTCACACGTGAGCTGGCTCGTGAAATAGCCGCCAATATTCTGCAGATTAACGGCAAAGCTGTTGACGCCGTACTTTGTGTAGGAGGGGGCAGCCTGACTCCCAATCTTGGACAATATCTGGCTGAAGCGCTGGAACTACCGCGCAACAGGGTAGGGATTCGCAGTCGCGAGAACGCAGCCCATATAAAAGGCGAATTCGTCTGCCTGCAGGGGCCGCAGAGTGTAACTCCGCTGGGTATCGCCTGTAATGCTTTTGAAAAGCCGCCTTTTCCAATGCTTAAAGTATCTGTGAACGGGCGGGAATTGGCCATTTGGAATGCGGGAGAAATAACGGTGGCCGATGCTCTGCTAAGTTCAGGCATCTCACTCAGCAATTCTTATGGCAAACCCGGTATGGGCAAAACCCTGGAGGTAAACGGAAAATTAAAAATATTCAAAGGCGATTTAGGGACTGCCCCTTCGATCAGATTAAACGGCAAAGAAGCCAATTTCGACATCCCCATTATCGACGGTGATCAGATAGAATTCATCAAGGGGGAAGATGGCCGGGATGCCCGGGTCACCCTGTCAGATCTGGATGCAGGAGGGAAAGGCAGCGTTTTTATTAACGGAGAGAAAATTGAGCTGCAGCCGGTCCTGACCGTAAATGGCCAAACATGGGAAGCGGATACTGATATTCCGGACCGGAGCAGGGTCGAAATCGGCAGAGTCAATCAACTGCGACAGATCATGCTTTATTTTGGGCTTACGGAGAATCTTTTGCAGGAAAGGGTCTGCAGTTATTATCTGAACGGACAACCCATGCACAGCAAGTGGACAGCAATTAAAACCAAAGCAAATGGCAAAGATGTTCCATTGGAAGAAGAGATCCCGTTTGGATCATATATTGAATATCGGCTGGAAAAAGAAAGGCCTCGTATATTGGATCTGGTTGAACTACCACCCAGGGATGATTTTACGGTGGATGTTAACGGAGAGAAAATAACCCTGCAGGGCAAAGGTTATCGCTTGCAGAGAAATGGAAATCCGGCAGATGAACAAACCGAAATATTCAGCGGTGATCATATTGATGTAATAACTGAACAGAGCCAGGTTATTCTCAGTGATATTTTTCAAGTGATAAAAATTGAAAAACAGCCCAAGGGAATCCTGCATATCAGAGTTAACGGAGAAGAAGCCGGGTATACCACTCCCTTGACTGACAACTGTGCGGTCATCCTTGATTGGGAACTATCTGATTAATATCTGTAATCATTGTAATGACTGTCATAACGATAACGGGTACGTGTTTTTGGCTTGTTCCAGTATCCGCCGTTTTTATGAAAACGATATCGGGCATAGAATAAAAAAGCCACAAACAGCAAAATCAACAAAATCAGTTTAAGAATCCAGTGCATATGAATAAATCTCCCCAGCAGACTTAGTCGTTCAACATTGCCAGCAGCGATCAGATCGACTGTCTTGAGTAGCTTGCCATTGGCAAATACCTTCATTTCTCCTACCTTTTGCCCTTGTCTGACAGGAGCCTCAACCTTTTTCAGCAGTTCCTGGCGATGGGTAAAATGGATACCATCGCTTTTTAAATAGATCGCATTCAGTTCATCCGGCAGCACAGCCGCAACCTCTTTGACCTTACCGGTTTTTACTTTTACACTGCCGCATACTTTGCCGCGGGGAAGAAGATTGGCCGCAGCATATTTGTCAAAGCCATAGTCCAGCAGGCTCATGGCATCACTCGTCTGACTGCCTTTCAGCGAACAGCCCAGCACCACCACAATCAGTCTTAACCGATCACGTTTGGCGGTAGCGATCAAACAGTTTTTCGCTTTGGAAGTATACCCGTTCTTTAAACCATCTGCCCCCTCATAACGCCACAGCAGCTTATTGCCGTTATAAATCGGGAAGGTGCCATTACGAAGGGTATATTGTTTTAAAGAAGTGTACTTGAGGATTTCTGTATGAGCAAGTGTATATTGCGCCAATAAAGCCAGATCATAAGCAGAACTGTAGTGGTTGCTGACAGGCATCCCGCTTACGTTTACGAAGTGACTGTCTTTCATGCCGATCTCTTTTGCTTTGGTGTTCATTCGGGCTACAAAATTTGCTTCACTGCCGCCTATTTTTTCTGCAACGGCTACGCTGGCATCATTGGCCGAAGCCAGAGCCATACTCTTTACCAGATCATCCAGACTCATAACTTCCCCTTTTTCAAGATATATACGGGTACCATCCATCTCGGCAGCTTTCTTGCTGGCAGTAATCAAGTCATTTTTATGGGCTTCGCCCTGCTCGATCGCTTCCAGGGTTAAAAGCATGGTCATCAATTTCGTGGTGCTGGCCGGGGGCATTTTTTGGTGGGGCAGACGTGATTGCAGGACTTTGCCGGAATCAGCGTCCATTAAAACATAGGAGGCGGCAGTAATTGATGACAAGTCAACTGTTTCAGCTGAGGCAATCTTACTTGCCGGAAAGATAATATATGAACATATTAACAGTATTGTTAAAAGGGATTTGAATTGTAAAGGCATGCAGTTTAACTCCAATTAATAACAAGAATAACATAATCATTATAATCATTCCCGCGGTAGCTGGGAATATAGATGTTGAGATTTTTTATGTACAAAAATTGGCCTTGGCCAGCATTGATGTAGTAATAAAACAAAAACTGAACAGAATAAAAACAAACGATAGATTCTAAAATGAAAGGTTGCACTGGACGCAAGATTTGCATTACAATACAATAAAGGTCAAATAAAGTCAAAAGAGGGTCCGCAAAATGAAAAAAAGTTTAGCCGATCGTATCGAGCAATATTTAAAAGTTTTGATTTCGAGAAGTGATGACAAGTCCATTGAGATACAAAGAATTGAACTGGCAGAAACATTTGACTGTGTGCCTTCCCAGGTGACTTATGTAATCGGCACCCGCTTTACGGAAAAAGAAGGTTATATAACCGAAAGCCGCCGGGGGGGATGCGGTTACGTTAGAATCAGACAAAGCAGTCCGCCATTGACTGATTCTGCTTTGGAATATATCAATTTGTTTGACTTTATTGATGAATTAAAACAGCGTCAGCTTTTGAACCATCGGGAAGCGGAGATGGTCAAATATCTGGCGGTCAATATTGGCGCTGATTTGCCCCGCGAATACAGAGTCAAAGTTAATGGGGAAATGGTAAAAGCTCTTTACAACTATTTGCAGATGTGATTCCTGGTTTCTTTTATAGTAGGGAAGGTTTCAAGAAGGGAGTCTTTATAATGTATTGTGAGGAATGCAAACAAAAACCGGCTGCGGTTCACCTGACCCAGGTTTACAACGGCAACATCATACAATCGCATCTTTGTGAAGAATGCGCTGCCAAAAAGGGCGGTTTTATATTTGATCCGGGCAACAAGTTCTCCATCCCCAATCTGTTAAGCAGTATTTTTGGCAGCAGTTGTGGTATGGACCCCAACCCCACCACCGAAATGAAAACCTGCCCCGGCTGCGGGATGAATTTTGATGATATTCGTAAGACCGGCAAGCTGGGATGCAGTCAATGTTATCAGGTGTTTGTCAAAGAGATGGAGCCCACTCTGCGCAGGATTCACGGCAACAGCCAGCACATCGGTAAAATTCCGTCACGGGGCGGGGAAAAGGTATTGCTGAGAAAACAGCTGGATCATTTAAAAACCCGGTTACAGGAAGCTGTAAATAGCGAAGAATATGAGAAGGCAGCCGAGATCAGAGACAATATCAAAGAGATGGAAAGCAAGCTGGTTTAAGGGGGGATTCGTATGAGCATCGAAAATATATTGAATGGCGATTCAGTAAAATGGATGGAAAGCCAGGTAGGACAGGATGACATAGTAATCAGCAGCCGCATCCGGCTGGCCAGAAATTTAATGGATCTACCGTTCCCGCTACGTTTGGATCAGAAGTCAGGTGATGAATGTCTGCAGCGTGTGAAAGCGGTTTGTCAGGAAGAGATGCCGGCAATATTAAATGAAGTCGAGTTTTCCGGGTTCGACCAGTTGAGTATGCTAGATCGTCGCATACTGGCTGAAAAACATCTTATCAGTCCTGATCATGCTGAATCAAATTCAACTTTTGGCGCGGTTCTGCTCAATAAAGACGGATCGCTATCGACAATGGTAAATGAAGAGGATCACCTGCGTATCCAATGTTTACTGCCGGGATTGCAGCTGGCAGCCGGATATGAACTGGCCCAGCACATGGATGATTTTCTGGAAAGCAAGCTTGAATATGCATTTGATGAGAGACACGGTTACCTGACCTCTTGCCCGACCAACGTAGGCACTGGCTTGCGGGCATCGGTCATGCTCCACCTACCCGCAATGCAGATGACCGGTCAAACCGGTCAGATCCTGCAAAATATTGGACAGTTGGGAATGACCGTCAGAGGTTTGTATGGAGAAGGCACGGAAGCAACCGGTAATTTCTTTCAGATGTCCAACCAGACTACGATGGGGCAAACGGAGGAAGAGATCTGCAATCATCTTCAGGCAATCACCGAGCAGATTGTGGAACAGGAACACGTGTTAAGGGAAAGACTGAAGATAGATCTTAAATATCAATTGGAAGACAAGATCGGACGGGCTTTGGGAATTTTAAACCATGCCCGCATCATTAATTCCACGGAAGCCCTCAAGTTGCTCTCAGATGTAAGACTGGGAATCGATCTGGGGATTTTAAGCGGTATTCAGCCTGATGCTTTAAATCAATTGATCGTTTCCATAAGGCCGGCACATCTACAGAAAGGTGTTGCGCAGGAAATGGACGCTTTGCAGAGAGATATCAAGCGGGCGGAGATCATTCAGGAACAAATCAAAGGGATAAAATAAACGGGTACATTTTAAAATTCAATACGGTGAGGAGGAAGAACATGTTTAGAAAGTTTACCCAAAGGGCAAGAAATACAGTTATTCACGCTCAGGAAGAAGCAAGGGAATTAGGACATCCTGCCATTGGCACTGAACATATACTGTTGGGTCTGTTGCGTGAAGGAGAGGGCGTAGGTGCCAAAGCTCTTATGAATCTAGGCGTTGATCTGGAAAACGTGCGCCAAGAAATAAAAAAATATATCGGTCAGAATGAAGCTGTCAGGCAAGAACCAGCCGGAGATCTGCCCATAACCCCCCGGGTCAAAAAAGTTTTTAATAATGCTTTTGAGGAAGCCCGCCTGCAAGGGGTGAATTATGTAGGGACCGAACATCTCCTGTTGGCTATTCTGCGGGAAGAAGAAAGTGTAGCCGGTCAGGTTTTACTGTCCATGGGGGTCAAACTCGATGATCTGCGGGAACAGGTGATTTTGCTGCTGGGCGGTGAATTTCCCGGTATGATGAATCAAGAATCCAGTCAGGAACCAAATAACCCTTCATCCATTCAAGGTCAGAAAGCCCGCAAGGCCAAAAGCAAAACGCCGACGCTGGACGGGTATAGCCGGGATTTGACCAAGGATGCTCAGGATGGACGTTTGGACCCGGTCATTGGGCGGGAAGATGAGATCGAACGGGTTCTTCAGATCCTGTCCCGGCGTACCAAAAATAATCCGGTTTTAATTGGCGATCCCGGAGTTGGAAAAACTGCCATTGTAGAAGGTCTGGCTCAGCGTATTTTTGAAAATAAAGTGCCGGAGAATCTCAGTCACAAAAGAGTGGTCTCCCTGGATCTGTCATCGATGATTGCCGGGACCAAATACCGCGGTGAGTTTGAGGATCGCCTGACCAAGATTGTCAGCGAGATCAAGAATGCCGGTGACGTAATCATTTTTATTGATGAACTGCATACGATCGTGGGTGCAGGCGCAGCGGAAGGAGCCATTGATGCAGCCAATATCCTCAAGCCTTCTCTGGCCCGGGGAGAGTTTCAGTGTGTCGGCGCCACCACCTTGAATGAATATCGCAAACACATTGAAAAAGACGCTGCGTTGGAAAGAAGATTTCAGCCGATATTGGTGGATGAGCCAAGTATTGAAGAAAGCATTGAAATTCTCAAAGGAATAAGAGACCGGTATGAGGCTCATCATGGGGTGAAAATAAGTGATGAAGCCATATCAACAGCCGTCCGTCTTTCCAGCCGCTATATCTCAGATCGTTTTTTACCGGACAAAGCAATTGATTTGATTGATGAAGCTGCTTCCCGGGTAAGACTGGCGAGTTTCATTCTTCCACCTGAAATCAAGGAATTGGAAGCCAGGATGGATGACATTATCAAAGAGAAAGAAGAGGCTATCAATGCCCAGGAATATGAAAAAGCTGCCCATCTGCGTGATGAAGAGCAACGCTTAAAAGACCAGATCGATAATCAGCGTAAGGATTGGGTCGGCAAGCGGAGCACAACAGCCGGAGTGGTTGGCGAGGAAGAAATAACCAATATTATATCCCGTTGGACAGGTATACCAGTCAGCAAAATGGCTATGGAGGAAAGCGAACGGCTGCTGCAACTGGAAGAGATCCTGCACAGTCGGGTTATAGGACAGGAAGAGGCAGTCAAGGCAGTAGCCCGTGCCGTCAGAAGAGCCAGAGCCGGCCTGAAAAATCCCAAGCGCCCGATCGGATCGTTTATATTTCTGGGGCCTACCGGGGTTGGTAAAACTGAATTGGCCAGGGCTCTGGCAGAAGCAATGTTTACCAGCGAGGATGCGGTGATCCGTTTGGATATGTCCGAATATATGGAGAAACATGCCGTTTCCCGTATGATTGGCTCTCCGCCCGGTTACGTCGGGTATGATGAGGGCGGCCAGTTGACCGAGAAAGTCAGAAGAAAACCTTATTCGGTAATTCTTTTGGATGAAATAGAAAAAGCTCATCCGGATGTATTTAATATATTGCTGCAGGTATTGGAAGACGGACGGATGACAGATGGACAGGGACGCACGGTAGATTTTCGAAATACCATTATTATCATGACTTCCAATGTTGGCGTTGAGAACCTGCAGCGCAATAAAGCCATGGGGTTCACCCGCGTTGTTGACGAAGCCGAAGACTACAACCGTATGAAAGAAAATGTCATGGAGCAGCTGAAACACACATTCCGACCGGAGTTTGTAAATCGGATCGATGAATTGATCGTTTTCCAAAGCCTGACCGAAGATGAACTGAAACAAATCGTTGACCTGTTGCTCAAAGATCTGCATCAGCGGCTGCAGGACAACGGGTATGCGCTGGAGATATCCGATGAGGCACGCAGCCTGATTTTGAAAGAAGGCTATGATCCGGCCTATGGTGCCCGTCCGCTTAAAAGAGCTATCCAAAAGCTGGTGGAAGACAAAGTATCGGAAGAGATTCTGAAAAAATCAATTGCGCCAGGTGATACCATCAAGCTCGACGCAGTGAATGGCGAAATGACAGTCAATGCCAAGTAAAGCTGAATTTATTGTTGGAACATTTACCATTTAATTGAATAATGTTGACCATTCAACAAGCAAAGGGATTATAATATATAGAAAAGGGAAAATTATGGCTAAATCGCTTAGTAAATTTGTCTGTCGCGATTGTGGTTTTGAGAGCGCCAAATGGCTGGGAAAATGTCCTGGCTGTGGAGCATGGAACAGCCTGCTGGAAGAAAGCGCGGCCCCTTCAACTAAAAAATTGGGCAGAAGAAGCGTGGAGGCATTGGCGCTTAACTCCATCCCCCAGACTCAGGTATACAGATTTTCCAGTGGTTTAAATGAGCTGGACCGGGTTTTGGGCGGTGGAATGGTTCCTGGATCATTGGTCCTGCTGGGAGGAGATCCCGGCATCGGCAAATCGACCCTGCTTTTACAAGTTGCCGATAATTTAGCACAGCGGGGCAGTAAAGTACTATATCTTTCGGGAGAAGAATCGCCCCTGCAGATTCGTTTGCGATCGATGCGTCTGGGGATTGAGACTGATCAGATCTATTTGCTGAATGAGCAGAACATTGATTTGCTGGACAGCTACGTCCAGGAGATAGATCCGGATCTGGTAATCATTGATTCGATTCAGACCGTTTACTCTGAATCATTGAGTTCGATTCCCGGCAGCGTTTCTCAGTTAAGGGAATGTACAGCCAAATTAATGACGCTGGCCAAACAAAGTCAGCGGGTGTTTTTCCTGGTGGGACATGTTACTAAGGACGGAGCTCTGGCAGGACCCAAGGTGCTTGAGCATATGGTCGATGTGGTTATTTATTTCGAAGGAGAAAAAAATTATTCTTATCGGATTCTGCGCGGAGTAAAGAACCGTTTTGGGCCGACCGATGAAATAGGTTTGCTGGAAATGAGCGGGCAGGGTTTAATGGAAGTTCTGGATCCTGCCCAGATATTTTTAAACAACAATGAACCGAAATCCAGCGGATCTGCTGTCGTGGCCAGCTTCGAAGGCAGCCGTCCCCTGCTGATTGAGATGCAGGCGTTGGTTGCTCATAACGGTCCCGGTTATGCAAGGAGAATGGCTTCTGGTATCGATCAAAACCGCCTGGCGCTTATCATTGCTGTTTTGGAGAAAAAATGGAGTCTAAGTCTGTCCGCTTATGATGTTTATCTAAAAGTAACCGGAGGCGTATTCATTAAAGATCCTTCCGTTGATTTAGGCATAGCCGCGGCTATCTTTTCAAGTTTCCGTGAGACACCTCTGCCCCACGACATGGTATTTTTAGGGGAGATAGGTCTGGCCGGGGATATTCGCTCCGTACCTTTCCTGGACAACCGCCTCAAGGAAGCAAAAAAAATGGGTTTTAAAAAAGTGATCTTGCCGGCAGGCCAGATAAAATCCGGTTTTGAAGGAAGCGGCTTACATATAAAGGAGATTCGTAATCTGGATCAGTTAATAGAAATATTAATGGAGGAATAAACGTGGCAGAAGATATCAATCGAACCAATTTCCGCAAGTCATTAAAACTACTCGCGCCGGGAACGATTTTTCGGATTGGTATTGAAAATGTCCTGCAAGCCAATACCGGAGGTTTGATTGTGGTGGGAGATTCTCCCGAATTAATGAGCCTGGTGAGCGGCGGTTTTAAGATCGACTGTGAGTTTACCCCTTCGCGTTTATATGAACTGGCCAAAATGGATGGAGCGATCATAACCAACCAAGATGCCAGCCGCATCATCTTGGCCAATGCCCAGCTTGATCCCAATCCTAATCTTCCGACCAGGGAAACCGGTATTCGCCACCGTACAGCCGAGCGGATCGCTCAGCAGACAGGTATACTGGTTGTGGCTATCTCCCAGCGGCGCAGCGTGGTCACTCTATATCAGGGAAATACTACATTTCGCCTGCGTGATATGGCATCTATTCTGGTTAAAGCCAATCAAGCACTGCAGACGCTTGAAAAATATCGCAATGTATTAATCCGTGAACTGCAACGACTGGGAGGCCTGGAGTTTGAAGATGTGGTAACGGTAGCTGAAGTATGCGAGGTTTTGCACCGCTGTATAAGAGTTTTAAATATTGCCGAGGAGATTGAGAATTACATTACAGAACTGGGCAGTGAGGGACGGCTGGTTAAAATGCAGTTGGATGAACTGGTTGTGAATGTCAGAGAAGAAGCAACTCTTATCATCAAAGACTATTCGCATGCTCCCGATAAAAGTCCGCAAGAATTGTTAAACACGATCCTGCGGGCATTTGAAGAAGATATATCTGATTCGGTATTTATTGCCCGCATTTTATCATTAGGGACAACCAGCAGTCATCTGGAACAGGTTGTTTCTCCCCGAGGGTACCGCATGCTAAATAAAATTCCTCGGATTCCGTTGACGATTATTGATAATCTGGTGGAAAGATTTAATATGCTAAAATATGTCCTGCCGGCCACGATTGAGGAATTAGACGATGTAGAAGGCATTGGCGAAGTCCGTGCGCGTTCCATAAAAAATGGGTTGCAGCGCATGCAGGAACAAGCATTGCCAGAATATCTCGTTTGATTTCCAACGGCAACTGACTACGAGCAGCCTAATGCATTAAACTATTTAAAGAATATAAAAATCCCATATCGTATGATATGGGATTTTCTTTTCATCCAAATCACCCAAGAACTATCTCATGTTATAAACACCTAATGCTTCAGCTTCCTTGTATTCTTTAATAAAAACGTCATAGAGATTAATATCCAAAGTATTACACAATGCTGCAGTATAAAATAGCAACTTGCCCAACTCACTGACGACAACTTCTCTGCATTGCTGACATAATTGGCCTCTCAAATGATTATCCAAATATGACTTCAATTCATTGATCGATTCAATATTATCCGGCAGTTGTATCTTTTTTGCTTCCACTGATACGCAGCCACAATCGGTAACTGCTTTGATGACGGAACGATTTACCCGGCAGGTCGCTTCGGTTAGTTTGGAAGTTACGTCCAAAACACTATGATGACGAATAAGTAGATTGTCAACCGTATTTTGAAACTCGTCACAAATCAGGTCTTTCATAAAGAGGTTCCGCCCCTTTTCTTACTGGCATTTTTATCAGTATAGCCCTGTCATTTAAACTTTGTCAATTGAGGAACTCCATCATAATTCATGCCTATGGATCATTCTTCGTCTTCATATCCCAATAAATAACTTAAATTGCAGGGAACAACGGCCGAACTTGCCGGTTGATTTTACCGCAACTTAACATAAATAGCGGTACACCAGTATAATTTACATAATTTACCGCCACAATATCAGGTGGAGGTGTATTTATGTATAAGAAATTTATGTTTAGTTCACTGCTTTTGTTTGCCCTGATAGTTGGTTTATGGGTCAGTTATTTTGCCGGCCTTTACCTGCATCTGGCTGTTGTCTGGCGTATTGTTGCCGGTTTGGCTGCAACTTTAATTTTTTATATGGTCTTTCGCGTGATGTTTAGCGCGGCACGCAGAGGGATCAGAAAATTTAATCGTCTGCTGGACAATACTTCGCTTGAGATCATAATCGGCGGATTGTTGGGATTGACGGTAGGTGTGCTGCTGGGATTGATAACATGTTACCCGCTTTCTTTCATCAGGGGACTGGGAGGTTATCTGACGCTGACCATATTTATGCTCTGCGGTTATTTGGGATTGCGGATTGGAACTCGTCGAGCTTTCGAACTATGGCAACTGTTGCCCATAAGCCATGAAAAACTGGAAAGCCATAAAAAAAATGGGGGAACTTGCAAGGTAGTTGATACCAGTGCAATTATTGACGGTCGCATATATGATGTTGCCCTGAGCAGATTCCTGGAAGGGAACTTGCTGGTTCCCTTGTTTGTGGTTGAAGAACTGCAGCATATCGCCGATTCATCGGACAATCTCAGACGAGCCAAGGGCCGTCGGGGGTTGGAACTCTTATCTAAAATGAATCAACATTCTGATATAAAAATTGATATAATTGAAACGGATATCCCGGAAGAAAAAGAAGTTGATATGAAACTGATAAGACTATGCAAGCAAATCAATGCCAGTATCATTACCAACGACTACAACCTGAACAAGGTGGCTGAGCTTCAGGGCATTACAGTACTTAATATCAACGAATTGACCAATGCAGTCAAGGTCGTTGTTTATCCGGGAGAAACAATGTCGATCAGTGTTCTTAAAGCCGGCCGGGAACCCGGTCAGGGGGTCGGCTATTTGGAAGATGGAACCATGGTAGTGGTAGAGGATGCCCAGCATGAACTGGGTAATAATCTTGAGGTTCTGGTGACAAGTGTTTTCCAAACTGCTGCCGGCCGCATGATTTTTACCCGTAAAATCAAAGAAGAAGAAACATCACTGGACAGCATTACTTTACCAAATGTAAAAACGCAAGAGGTGAATTTGTATGGCTGACAACCTCAGGGTTGTTGTTGCGGCCGCAGGCCAGGGAAGCCGCATGGGAACAAAGACCAACAAGCAATTTATTATGCTGAACAATAAACCGGTAATTGCTTATTCATTGGACTTTTTCGAAAAACAGGATTCAGTAGATGAAATTGTTGTAGTTACCAGTGCTAAAGAACTTGAATACTGCCGGCATGAAATTATTGAAAAGAATAAATACCAAAAGGTATCAGCTGTCTTAGTTGGCGGTCAGCAGAGACAGGACTCCGTGTGGGCGGCTCTGCAATGCCTTGCCCCGGATACTGATTTTGTAGCTGTGCATGACGGTGCGCGGCCGTTGCTGTCAGCAGATGTCCTCAGCCGTCTGCTGGCTGAGGCCGAGGAATGGGGCGCTGCGATTCCGGGGGTGCCCAGCCGCGATACGATAAAAATGGTCAACAGGGATTCATTTGTACGCCAGACCTTGGACAGAAACGTCATCTACTCCATTCAAACGCCGCAGGTATTTAAATTCAAGGAATTATTTACTGCTTACAAGTATGCGGATGAGGAAGGCTTTTATGCGACCGATGATGCAGCCCTGTTTGAAAAATATATCGGTCAGGTGAAAGTGGTGGAAGGAGATTATGATAATATTAAAATCACTACCCCGCTTGATCTGATCATTGTACAAAACCTGCTGACCCGGATGGATTAACAAAAGAGAGGAAAGTTTATGCGAATCGGGACAGGATACGATGTGCATCGTTTGGTAGAGGGGCGCAAGTTGGTGCTCGGAGGAGTGGAAATACCTTATCCCAAGGGACTTCTGGGCCATTCGGACGCGGATGTACTGTTGCATGCGATTTGCGACGCTTTGCTTGGTGCTGCCGCTCTGGGAGATATAGGAAAGCATTTCCCCGACAGCAGTCAGGAATTTAAAGACATTGACAGCCGGATTTTGTTAGAGCGGGTTGGCAATCTGCTGCAGGATCGCGGCTGGAAAATCGATAACATAGACAGCACGGTGATTGCCCAATCACCAAGACTGGCTGCCTATATACCCACCATGTGCTCCAATATTGCCTATATCCTAAAAATAAAGCCAGATCAGGT
>CAZRMB010000008.1:0-2393 GCA_964600925.1 uncultured Syntrophomonas sp. | reverse complement strand
GAAAATGGACCCTATCGTCAAACCGAACGGCTGGATATTTACCGCCAGTATGTTCAGCAACTGATTGACCAGGGACATGCTTACTATTGTTTTTGCAGTCAGGAAGAACTGGAAACCGAAAGGCAGGAACAGTACGCCCAGGGGCTTACCCCTCGTTACGGAGGCAGATGCAGCCAGTTGGATGCAAACGAGGTAAACCGTCGTCTGGCTGCCGGTGAGCCGGCCAGCATCAGATTCAGAGTACCGCATAATACTATTTTTGTTGTCAATGATCTGGTTCGGGATACAGTAAGTTTTGAAAGCGAGAACACCGGTGATTTTATTATCGTCAAATCTGACGGTATCCCTGTGTATAATTTTGCTGTAGTAATCGACGATCATCTCATGGAAGTCACCCATGTCATCCGTGCTGAGGAGCATCTTTCCAATACACCCCGCCAGTTAATGATTTATGATGCCTTGAAATTACCTCGTCCGGAGTTTGCACATATTTCACTGATTTTAGGCGATGATCATCAGAAGATGAGTAAACGTCATGGTGCTACTTCCCTTGTGCAATACCGGGAAAAGGGTTATCTACCGGAAGCCCTTTTTAACTTCCTGGCCCTTTTGGGCTGGTCTCCCGAAGGCGAAAAAGAAATAATGACCAAGGAAGAGATTATCAAAAATTTTAGTCTCGACCGGGTTGCAAAAAGTCCGGCCGTTTTTAATATCGATAAACTCAACTGGATGAATCAGCAATATCTGAAACAACTGTCAGCAGCAGACTTAATGAAGCTATTGTTGCCGTACATCCAAAAAAGCAAGTACGATGAAGAATGGGCAAAATTGTCCGCTGACAGTGCGCTGGTTTTGATCGAGGCCATCCGTGAACATCTGGTTTGCCTAAGTGATGTGGAGGAACAGATGGAAGTTTTCTTTCAGCCGCTTACTTATGAACCGGAGGCATGGGAAGTTTTGCAGCAGGAAAATACGGCCCTCGTTTTGCAGCGTATCCGCAATGAGCTGCCGGAATTTTCAGAGCCGCAGGAGATCAAACTGTTTATAAAGGCGGTTGTCAAAGATACCAAATTAAAACCGAAAGATGTATTTATGCCGCTGCGCAGCGCTTTGAGCGGAAAGACACACGGACCGGAACTGCCCAATTTGATTTATGTGTGGGGACGTAAGAATACGCTGGCCCGTCTGGATGAAACCTTGCAAAAGCTTGGCTTCTAGAACATTTGACAGGATCGGGACAGCCATCATATAATCAAAACAAGTGTAGAGAAGATTGCTATGAACGGAAAGAGTAATTCAGAGAGCGTTATAAGAGAGAGAAGGCCGCAGGCTGCAAGCCTTTTTAACGTAAGACCTGAAGGAAAGTGCGTCCGGGAGCAGGTATGTTGAAACTGCAGTAAACATATCCGGTGAGAGCCGTTAGAAGTAGTAAGCGGAGTGCCTGGCACTTATCAGGGTGGGACCGCGGAAGCACAGCCTTTCGTCTCTGAATGGAGATGAGAGGCTTTTTAAATACGCAAGCAAGGAGACTATAAAATGAAAGTTTACAATACTTTAAGCGGGAAAAAGGAAGAACTTCAGACGCTCGAAGCCAACCAGGCTAATATTTATGTGTGCGGACCTACCACCTATAATTACATCCATCTTGGCAATGCCCGCCCGCTGGTGGTATTTGATACCGTCAGACGCTATCTGGCTTATCGGGGTTATACTGTAAAATACGTACAGAATTTCACCGATGTGGATGACAAGATCATTAATCGTGCCCGGGAAGAAAACGACGATCCGCTGCAGTTGGCCAATCGTTATATTGAAGAATATTTTGTTGATGCTGATGCCCTGGGAATATGCCGGGCTGATGTACATCCGAAGGTCAGTGATCACATCCCGGAAATCATCAAGGTCGTTGAAGGGTTGATCGAAAAGGGTTATGCATACGAGATCGACGGAGATGTTTATTACCGGGTCAAAGCTTTTACCGGTTATGGCAAGTTGTCCGGACGGTCGCTGGATGAAATGCTGGCCGGGGCACGAGTCGAAGTTGATGAACGCAAAGAAGCAGCAGCTGATTTTGCGCTCTGGAAAAAAGCCAAAGCCGGGGAACCAAGTTGGCCGAGTCCCTGGGGAGCTGGACGCCCGGGCTGGCATATAGAATGTTCCGTCATGTCAATGAAATATCTGGGGGAAACGATCGATATCCATGGAGGGGGAGCTGATCTGATATTTCCCCATCATGAAAATGAGATCGCGCAGACAGAAGCATTTACCGGCAAGCCCTTCGTAAAGTACTGGATGCATAACGGCTTTATCACTATCAACAGCGAAAAAATGTCCAAATCATTGGGGAATTTCTTTATTCTGCGAGACATCCTCGCCAAATATCCTCATGATGT
>CAZRMB010000007.1:0-25194 GCA_964600925.1 uncultured Syntrophomonas sp. | reverse complement strand
TAGAGCAGTGGAATCATAATCCATAGGTCGGGGGTTCAAATCCCTCCGCCGCTACCCTAAAGTTCGATAAAAAGGCCAGTTAGATCAAATGCTAACTGGCCTTTTTTTGTGGAAAATGGGCAATTTTAGGCACTTTTTGACTGTCGCGTTCCAAAAATGTTCCAAAATAATCTGTGCCTAGATGTCTGCTTTAGCTCTACACACTAACTTTCCAAATATCATAAGACGTTTACAGGTCTACATCACTCATCGCCCGCCCTATATCCTCGATATATGTCTGCGTGTAATGGTCCGTCATCACCCTGGTTTTATGGCGCAAAAAGCGACGCGCTATCTCCTGGGCATTTCCCGTCGTGAAATATCGCTCTATGATCCGCCTTCCTGCTGTGTGGCGGAATATATGGGTTGGCATCGCTTTGTTAATGCCGCACTCTCGCATGGCTTTTCGAAAATGATGAATGACTGTCGTCGTTGACCGGTAAGGCACAATAAAGTCCCCCTCTTCAAGATGTTTTGTCCAGCGCCAAATCCGGGCAAGTCTATAGTCAAGAGGGATATCAACCTATTCTTTGTTTTTGGTCTTTGTTAACCTGATCAAACCTCTTTCTAAATCTACGTCTTCACACTTCAGGGCACATGCCTCGCCAATCCTCAAACCCGTAAATCTAAGTAAGTAAAAAATGAGTCGATCCTGCTTATTCAAGACGGAACGCAACTTGCTCATTTCTTCCGCTGTGAGTACATCCGGCCTCGGAGGCGCCGCCTTGAAAAGCTCGACGCGATCAAATGGATGTGATGACATGATACCATGTTTATACGCCCATCGAAAAATAATGCGGATGTGTCGAAGATCATGGTTCACACCTCGTTTTATTTTCTGCTCAGTTGCGTACTCCAATTCTCTACCGGCTTTCCGTTCGACAAAAAGTGCATCCCTGAAACGATGAAGAAGTTCGGAAGTAATCCGGTGGGCGTAGACGTCTCCCGCAAAACGCACTAAATGACGCATTGCTACCCCTTCGCGCCAGCAATTGTGCTCATTTTGTCTAGCTATCATATATTGCGCGAGTAATTCGCCAAGACGTACGGGAGATAGTTGTGGAGGGTCTGGATTAGCTATAACGGTATCGGCGAAAAGCTTGACGTCCTTAAATGATGTTGTAACCGGAAAATATCGGGAGTACCTTTTTCCATCTTTGGAATACTTGACCCGGTAGGCTTTGCCATTTTTGGTTTTGATAACTTCAATATGAGGCATTTACTGTAACCTCTAGGCGATCAGGCCGTTACAATTTTTTTATAGACTCCACCGCCCTGAAGCAGTTGATCAGGCTTTCCTTGCCCACCAGCTGTGGCGGCTCCTCGCCTGAGGTGCTTTGTAAAATGATGTGTTTGTTCTGGATAAACACTTTCCGCACCAAAACCCGCCCCGCGACAATCATTCCCGCTACATTTCCGGCTTCAATTTTCTCATCAGCGTCAAAAACAAGAATGCTACCTTGAGGGCATAGTGGTTCGAGCGTTCCATCGGGCATCTGGAATGCGAACACGTTGTCACCTCCGTGATGCGTAACTACCGTGCCGATCTGATTGTTAAGAACAAACGTCTTGAAAGATTTTCTGGACGGAGGGAAGGCCTTTAGAAGGAAAATACGATGCAATTTCTGTGCCTCGCGGGGATCCACGTTCAGCGCTTTGAAGATCTCCAGGTCCTTTTCGGTGAACGCGACCTCCTGGGACAATGAAATGTTTTCATGCAGCAGATCGGCCGAAAAACGGTCCTTGATCAGGACCAGGAAATCATCCCGCATCAAGTCAGAGATGGAATAGCCGACCAGACCGGCCACCTTGTCCAGTTTAGCGCTGCTGGTGTTGCGTTTACCGTTAATCAGCAGGGAGAGATGCCCCAGGGTAATACCCAGGTGCGTGCAGATTTCCTGCCTGGAGATATGTCCCAGTTTAATAAGGAGATTAACGTTGTTCCAGAATTTCATAGTTCTCCCGGATCACAATTTGTAGAAAATGTTGAAAAAATACTTGACAATACAAGTAGTAAAAGGTATATTCAATCAAATATAAAAGACCGCGAGTAACAAAGTATCTATCATGAGCCACGCAAGCATAAAAAACATCATTTACAGCCAGGGCTACACCCTGTCCCAGATGGCCGCGCAGCTTCAAGTCAGCGCAGGTTTTCTCTCTATGGTCTTGAGCGGAAAACGCAGGCTTAATCTCGACCGTTTCTTTAAACTGTGCGAAATTCTGAAGCAGCAACCGGACACACTTTACAAGGAATTGAAAACAGGACTCTAAAAACCCGCTAAATTAATATAAAAAAATCCGGCCCGCCCGCGGCCAAGCAAGTCGGGCCGGATCACACGACCAATGAGAAAGCGAAATCCCATAGGGCTTTCTGCTTTTTCACGGCCTTTTTTAATATACAAAATATTTCACCCGAGGTCAAGAATTACCGTTTGTAAATTTTACAAAAATGAAATTCGCAATTACAATACTGGGAGGTTGAGATGAAACCAAACTCGGAGGAGGCTGGAAGGATGTGGCGCGAAAACCAACAGCTCCTGCGCCTTTATTTCGAAAAGTTGATCCGGCTCAATAAACTCGGAAAACTGTCGGTGATTGCCGAGGAGACCAACATGACAGCTGGAGAATTCTATTCAAAGATCAGCATCACGCCGCGCACGCCGCTAACACGGGCTGAGCTGGTCAGTCTGGAACACCAATTGTACAAACGGGATCCGCAAGCCTACGGGCAGTACCTGCGAGAATGGCACGGCAATCCATTTATCTGCATCGGGCTGCCGGATCCGGGAGAGGGCGAATGATGAATGACTGGGATGTATTGGTGGAGGCTTGGCACCGGATGTTCGGCAAACGAGATCTGGTGACAAAAGAGGAAGCGGCTCAATTCCTTTCATGGAGCACCAGGACCATTGACAGGCGAATTGATGCTGGCCTAATCCGGCCAATATTTATCAGGGGATCCGGCAAGTTCAGAAAGGCCGGTCCCAAAATACGGGAAAGCATCAGGGAGTGGGAAGTGCGGATCCCGAAGCAAGAGGTCCTAAAACAATTCATCCTTATGGAGGAAATGGGAGGTGAGAGACGTGCGAGAAGATGCGCTGAAGTGCGAGCATTGCAGCAGGGAGCTTGAACGTCATCCGTTGTTAGGGGATACCTGGACCTGCCGGCAGTGTGATATTGACCATGACAGTGAGGGGTGCAGAATCAACAGGCCGGAGATATTCGACGAGCCGGTCAAGGGTCAAACGAGGGCGGTATGAAGCATAGAAAAGTCACATCTTCGATTGCCAATCGGATGCTGATGCTAAAAAAAGAGGGCTATACACACAGGTATATTGCCAAGGATGTCGGCCTGAGCGATGGCTACATCAGCGACCTTTTCCGGCAACGCTTTTTGCTTGAACAACTGCAGGAGAAGCTCAACACGGCAAACCAGTCACACCCTGGGCATTGGCCCTGCATGTTGCCAAAAAGAGAGTGGCCCAGGTGTCTGCATGGAGAGCACTGCTACCTGTCAGACCGCTGTGGAGCTTGGGCAAATTCACATCACTAAGGAGAACCGTCATGTGGTGCATAACTGAGATTCTGTTCCTGACGATGATGGACGGGATTTGGGCGATCTGCCGCAGAACGTCTGAGAACGATCAAATGGAGGTGCAGTATGGCTTACGTCAAAAAAAATGAGATGACCGCCGAGGAATGGCTTGCCCAGCGTCAAAGCTATCTTGGCGCGTCTGAAACGGCGGCTGTCCTCGGGTTGGACCACTACCGGACCCCGCTGGATGTCTATCGCGAAAAGAAAGGGCTAAAAGAGTCAGAGCCAGCAGGAGCAAGAGCGGAAGCCGGTTTGAGGGCCGAGCAGATGATTGCCGATTGGATCGGCGATATGTTCAACCTCAAGATCCAGCGGGACAACAAGATCAGAATACATCCCACCCTGCCATTCTGGCGGTGCAACCTTGACCGCGTCATTGTCGGCCAACCGAACGGGACAGCCGTCCTGGAAATCAAAACTACCTCACTTGAAAACCTGCGGCGCTGGAACATCCAAAGCGAAGAACTGAACCCCACTTTTGTGCATCACTGGATCCAGGTCCAATGCCAACTCGCCATCACCGGCTACAAGTGGGCGGCGATCGGAGTCATGCCTGCCGACACCTATCAGGGCTTCGGGCAACCCGAATTGATCCCAATTCAACCGGACCGTGAGTTTATCCGCATGATGACCGAAAAAGTCCGCTCGTTCTGGCAGGATCATGTTGAAAAGGACATCCCCCCTGAACCGGCCACTGAAGAAGATCTGAAAATCCTTTATCCTCGGAGCGAAAAGAAGACCCTAGCCGTTGACGAAACCACCCTGCAACTGATCATGCGGGTCGCTCGGCTCCGGGCGGCGAAGAAAAAGCTCAGCGACAATCTCGATGCCAAAGAGCTATCTCTCAAAATGCTTCTGCAGGATTATGAAGCCGCCACCTACAGCGACGAGGTTGTCTGCACCTACAAATCAGCCAAAGACAAAGAGGTTTTTCTCGCTGAAAGATTCCAGGAGGAATACCCCGAAGAAGCCACGCACTGTGCCAAGACTGTGCTGGATGAAGAATTGGCCAAAGCCAACTATCCAGACTGTTACAGGGCTTGCCTCGACAAGAAACCTGGGGCAAGGTCCTTATTGCTCAAATTCAAACTGTGAGGAGGTAACAAATGGGAATGCCGGAAACAATCAAGAACAAGCTCAGAGTGCCGGATGAAAAGCCGAACGCCCCTGCATTGGACCCTAACGGCAAAAAGGGAAAAAGCCCGATACCGGTGACGATGGCCGGACTTGACAGCCACAAGATCACAGGCGTTCTGAAACTCTACGAACCGATGTTCGCCACGGCCTTGATGGGAGCGATCCCGCCGGAGCGGATGATCCAGGTCACCACCTCTATCATTGCCGAAAACGACGTACTGAAATCCTGTTCCACAAAAAGCATCATCGGCGCGGTCCTGAGTGCTTCGATTATCGGGCTTGACCCGACCCCTGAGCTGGGGTTGGTTTACTTTATCCCCCGCAAATCGAAATGCTGTCTGGAAATCGGCTACATGGGGTGGCTGAACCTCATGTATCGCAACCCGAACATTAGCCACATCTATGCTTACTGCGTCCGGGAAAACGACCAGTTTGAAGTGCGGCTCGGCCTTGAACCGAGAATCGATCACGTCCCGAATCTCGACAAACCGGGGCCTCTGAAATACGTCTACGCGGTCGCTCAATTGAGTAACGGCCAACGGGTTTTCCGCTACCTTAATCAGGATCAGGTGGAAGCGCGGCGCAACAGAAGCGAGGCCAAAGACAGCAAATATAGCCCGTGGAACGACAAAGTGCTGGTCGAGGAGATGTGGGCCAAAACTGCAATAAAGATCCTGCGCAAGTTCGTCCCGATCACCCTCGAAAGCCGCGTCGCTGCGGCAATGGCTGTTGACGGGCAGAGCGTCATGCCGGAAGCAATCGACCTGGACAAGAAAACAGTGAAAGTGACCGAAAGCGATATATCCGATGCCACTGTAATCGACGAGACAAAAACCGCAAACGGCAGCAAGCCGATCCCCAATGGTCAAACTGAACCCCCACCCAACGAACCGCCCAATCCTGAAAAATCCGCGCACAGGGAGCGATTCCTCAAGGCCCTTGATATCCATCGTCGAAGGATCACCGGGCTGAAAGGCGAGGGCTATTGGAATGACCTGGCAGGACGGTTCGGCCTTGAATCCTTCGAGGAAGTAGAGGAAGCGGACGAGGAGCAATGCCTGATCGACCTTTCCGAAATCTCGCGGGATCTGCAAAAGGCGGCGGCGCAGAGCAAGGGAAAAACCGAACAGGGGAGCCTGCTTTAAATGGCAACTCTGATTTCCTGCGGGGAAAATTGCGAACACCGGCGGCAGTGCACTGCAAAGTGCTATACGGCAAAAGGGATAAAATGCACCTGCATTTGCGGAGGAAGAAATCACGGTGTTGGTCCTGAGAGAGCCGCGCAAAATGTTCAAACCCTCTCGGTGGAATGGCTCAATGAATTGGAGGCTATTGCCAATCAGCAGGAAATCACGCGGCTCAAAGCCGCTGCAAGTCAGCTAAGTTTGGAGCTTTATTAAGGGAGGCCGCCGGAATTAGCACTTAATTCCCGCCCCGCCCGATTCTGGCGGCCTCCAAAACCTTTGGGAGGTGGATTGTGAAAACAGTGACTGACAAAGGTCCTTATTGCAGGAATGGCAACTGCGGATGGGTGGCGATTTTATCCCTGCTCCCGCTTTTAGCCATGCACGGATTTTCCGTCAAAAAAGCGGTGGCCGACTATCAGGCCAATTATGCCCGGCACTACAAATGCCCCTACGCCGGTAAAACCGGATCATGTTCTCAGCTGTTGCTGGACCAGGGGCCGGTCACGGCGCTCAGAAAGTGCAAAGCTCTGAGGGCTGCTCAGGAATAGGGGGCCAAAATGTTCCTGACCGAAAAACATAAAAAAGAGCTGGTGCGGCTTGACACGGTTCTTCTGGAAATCGGCTATGAGCTGCTCAGAATGGCGGATAGCGAAGAAATGAAAAGAGAAATCAGAGACATCATGGCCCTCTTTCAATCCCATGAGGCAGTGAAATGAAAATGGATTGGTTACGACTTTGGCATGAATTGCCAACAGATCCCAAATGGCGTGTTGTTTCACGCCGGTCCGGTCGGCCTTTGCCTGAAATCATCTCAATTTATATCCTGATGCTTGTCAACGCCAGCCAATCCGAGGAGCGGGGAACCCTGGAACATTGGGATGATGAGGTTGCCGCCGCCGCCCTCGACATGGAAACAGAACAAGTCCTTTCTATCCGTGAAGCTATGCAAGGCGTAGTTTTAGAGAATAATTATTTAACCGGATGGGAGAGGAGACAGCCGGAACGTGAGCGAGAGGATAATAGCAATGAAAGGGTCCGGCGGTGGAGAGAACGGAAAGGTTCCGATGTAACGCAAGGCAATAATGAAAATGAACCTGTAACGCCATGTAACGCCACCGAATGCAATGTAACGCCATGTAACGCCGCGGACTGTAATGTAACGCCATGTAACGCCCCAGATAAGATAAGAGAAGATAAGAAAAGAAAAGACCCAAACCATATAAAGGGTGGCCTGCTGAAAAAGCAGGAGCATGAGCAGGAGCAGGACAGACCCATCACCCTCATCGATCAGCAGTACATTCCACTATTCCGACAAATTGCTAGTGTTTTTCATGAGGAGGACCTTCCCCCTACATTCAAGCGAATCAATACGTTAAAAAAAGCAATGAAGCTGAACCATATCGGCGGCTTTGACCGCATTCTGGAGGCGGCCAGCAATCTGGCCAGCTCGCTATCGCCGCCAGGCATGAAAAGATACGACTGGTTACTTCACGGGTTTGACTTCGAGGAACATATCACCGAGTTCTTGACCCGGAAAAACAACGGCAAGCCAAAGCCGCGAAAATATGCCGCAGTACCTGATGATTGGAGGCCCGAAGATGCAGTCGTCGCAACTACCCAATAACGACTATGCTGAGATGATCACGATTGGCTGTTTGCTTGAGGGATACGCTCCCGATATGATTTTGGCCGAATTGGTGCCGGAAGATTTTTACGGCGCGGCCAATCGGATTATTTTCTCCACTTGCAGGGACATCGCTGCGAGCGGCGCACCCATAGGTTTATTTAGCATTGTCGACCGTTTGCGCAACAACGGGAACCTTGAGAAAATTGGCGGAGAGTCTTATCTGGCCCGATGTGCAGGCCAGGTCGTCAGCACGACCCAGGTGGAGGGGGCTGTTTGGAGTGTTCTCGAATCCGCACTTTTGCGGCACGGCTATCTGGCGACCACCAGAGCGAGCAGAGAATTCACGACCCCAGGGCAGAATGCGACAGAGTTGATTGACGGCCTCCAGAGCGAGCTACTGAAAATCACCAGCCGGAAAAAGGAAATTGCGGCAACACCAGCCAGGGCGCTCATGGAGATGGCGGTCAGCGATATCGACTCTTGCAAGGGAAGACCTGGGCTGTCTGGCGTCACGACAGGTTTCAAACAGCTCGACTACTGGACCGCCGGGCTGCAAAAAAGCGAGCTGATTATCCTGGCAGCTCGTCCCTCAATGGGAAAAACAAGCCTGATGCTGAATATCGCGCAGAGTGCTTCGCTGGCAGGGCAGAATGTTTACCTCTTTTCCCTGGAAATGAGTGCCAGACAGCTGGCCCTGCGCATGATATGCTCAGAGGCTGCTGTAAATTCGCACCATGTCCGCACCGGTAGATTCAGCGACGAAGAGCATGAACGGCTCGTAAAAGCAGCCGAAAAACTGGGGCATTGCCAACTCAAAATCAATGACCGGGCCACTGATCTGGCTGAGATTGTGGGCATAGCGAAACGGGAAGCAGAGGATGGAAAGCTGGACCTGATCTGTATTGACTACCTGCAACTGATGAGTACCCGGTTTGCAAAAAGCGAGACCAGGGACCGCGAAATTGGAACCATCACACGCCAACTCAAAGCCCTGGCAAAAGAGATCGACGTGCCTGTTCTGTGTTTGTCCCAGCTATCGCGTGTCAACGAGGCGCAGAAAGCGAGACGTCCGACGCTGAACGCACTGCGCGACTCGGGTAATATCGAACAGGACAGCGACACGGTCATATTCCTTCATTCCGAACAGTATTATGAACGGGAGAACGCGGACAGCGAACAACTCGACGAATGGCAAACCGATATCATGATAGCCAAGCAGCGCAATGGTCCAACTCTGGAAATACCGATGCTTTTCCGGCGTCAGTTTACCCGCTTTTATCCCATCGACGGGATTCATGATAGCAAGACGGGGAGGGATCAGGCGGCCGAATGGTATCAGGACTGGTAATCGGACAAGATAGGATCCTATATTCCAGAAGAGAAATACGAGGCAGATATGAAAATTATTGAAAACAGGTTGGTCGAATTTTTAACCGGTTGCGGGGTGCTCTATGCCGCCTACGACAAGAGCCCTCAAACCACAACAGAGATCTTTATCGCGATCGGCGGATGCGCCCTGGAGGTTTGCTATTACTCCTGTCGTGGATGCGCGATCAGGAACCGGCAGAGATGAGCAAACGGGGGCTGAGATCATGAATCCGCTGGATCAGGCAATCCTGTGGTATCGCGCCGCGCACCTTGAGGTCGCAAAAGGGAGTGAAGAAGTCGGGGAAATCCTCTCTTTCCTCGTTGAGCGGGTGCAAAGGCTCCAGGAGCAAGTGCGAGAGCTGCGCCAGGCACCGAGAACGCGTCCTCTGAAACGGTCGGCAAAGAAATCGGAGGAAGCCATTCAACGGGCTTTTGCTTGGCATGGAATGAAAGGGCCACAACCGGCCAAACCGGTTGAAGTGAGCACCGAGGAATTAAATCAAGGGCTGGGAGGTCGAGATGGACGCAAGAGAAGTAAGAGACAAACTGCTTGAAATCACCCGTCAGGATTGCGGCCTGACAGACGGAAAACATTACCTGGATATGGGGCGCCTCGGCGAGTGTCCGAGAAAACTGGCCTGGGAGATCGTGCACGGGAATGGAGTAACCGACGACATCAAGACGCGGCTCTATAAAGCAAGACAGATGGAAGCGGACCTGCAGCTGCGGCTTACGAAGCTGTTCGGGAAAATCTATTCCGGCCCTCGCACGCTTTACGGTCTCGATGACCAGGTCGCAGGGCATACCAATGGTGAAATCAACCCGAACATCCTGGTCAAAATCAAGAGCGTGCCGGAGGACGAAGCCCTCCCCAACGGCAGAACGCCTAATAATCACTATTGGACGACGCAAGGGCTGATGCACTTCGGCCATTTCACCAGCTGTATTATCATCTACGAAAGCAGGGCAAGCGGCAGGATCCAGACGTACAGCTACGTCTACGCTCCGGCTATCGGTCAGCAATGCCAGGCAAAAGCCGAACTGGTCATCAAGGCCGTTGCAAGGGGCCGGTTGCCCGACTGCCAATGCGGACGGTGCAAAGAAAGGGGCTTCAATTGAAAAAGGCAGGGCCGATCCGGAACAGCAGAGGGGATCGGTCAGGCCGATCGGATGGCAAAGCACAAAGCGGATTACTTCCCCGCTCATGTGAGGTCAAAGATAACCGGCAAAACACTCTACCAAACCGGTCAACCATCCGGCAAGTCATAATCCGAAAGGATTGAAACTCTAATTTTAACAGGGAAGATATACGGTGGCGTTATGAAAGACAGTCATGTTTTCATCCTCATTGTGGCGCTGGCCCTTTTATGCTATGGAGGCGCTTTTCTCGCTGGATACTTTTATGGCAAAGAAGAGGCAGCTGCTTCAATCAATTCAGCCGAGGCGCGAATCGACACCGTGCGAATAAAAGTACCAGTCAATTCTGAGCCGGAGAAAAAACTAAAGAAAATCCCAGCCAGGATGAAGCTCGATACGCTCAAAGTCTATGGCTGCTTGCCAAATCCCGAGGGCTCGAATGGCTATGCGGCGGTCAGAGTTGTCTTTATGGATACAACCATCACAGGCTATGGCAGAGCGGCGGTCGATTACTTTTTTCCTCCAATCAACAAATTCGACTTTCAATGGAAGCCGGATCCGAGGCCGGAGACCACCATCCTCAAAACAGTCTACGTCCCCCAGGTGGTGTATAAACAGCAGTGGTATCAAAAAGAATGGCTATGGTTTACCGCAGGCGCGGCAACAGCACTGGTCATCGCGGGTCAATTAGGCCGCTGAGGGCTGGGCCATGTACGGAAGGAAATATCCCAGGATTCACCAGCACACGCCAGGCGAAATGAACCGGCTGGAGAAGGCTTTTGCTGGAGAGCTGGATCTGTGGAAAATAGCCGGCGAGATCAAGGAGTACCAGTTTGAATCGGTCAAACTGAAGCTGGCAAAAGGGTGTTTTTATACGCCCGATTTCCTGGTGGTAAAGGACCATATCTATTTCTATGAGGTCAAGGGCTTCATGCGGGACGACGCTGCTGTCAAGCTAAAGGTCGCAGCCAGGCTGTTTCCCTGGGCTCAGTTTATCCTCGTTACTCAGGACGGATCAGGATGGAAGTACCAAAGTATAGACATTAATTGATTTGGACTGATAAATTGTGCGATGAATCTCAAATATAGTAATAACAGCATATTAAGAGTAATTTACTTGCATATTATAGCTGTTAAAAGTACATTAATATTGGAGATAAGAACTATTCACAACGCGGAGCCCCAAATGAATCCATCAAAAAGAAAATGCGCTGATGTCAGACTCGCCCTCTTGACCGATGGCGGGATCAACGTGGATGCGATCAGCAAACGCGGCGAGGTCTTTACACTCCGGCACGGGTTTTTTTACCGGCATGGCAGATCAGCTCAGTATTTTGCAGACGGCGTGAAGAAAGCGTTCCCGAACGCTACCATCCTCGACTATGGCGAATACTGGGCCGACTTTAACGGCCACGCTCCCCTCTGCCGGAGCAGCCATTGGTTCGTGAAATTCATCCTTAACTAAACTGCGCGGAGGTGAATCATGAAACTGTTCACTAAAGAAATTGAGCGGAAGCTGCAGGCCCAATTCTACAGGGGCGACGATCCTGACCAGCTGGTCTACTGCAAGATTTTCAATCCCTACGGGCGCGGGACCTGGTACATCATAAATCAGGACCCGGAAGATCCGGACTACCTATGGGCAATCGTGGATCTGTTCGAAGTCGAGGAGGGGTCGGTCTCCAAATCCGAGCTTGAAAATCTCCGCATCAAGGTCGGCGGCTATGGACTCAAGCTGGAGCGGGACCTGAGCTGGAAACCGAAAACAGCATGGGAAGTCTGGTCCAAACTGCAATCAGCCCGTGAGATATGGGCCGAATCGCAAAACTAAATAATCCAAAGATGGCGGGGCTAAACACCCCGCCGTCCTTCTGGAGTAATTGTAATGATTTATACGAGCTATCTGGCAAAGGCCGGAAAGAACCCTAAAGCAGTGATGATAACGCGGACCGTGCCGAATTACTTCAAAGGTCTGCGCTGCATCGCTCTTGCGCCACCTAAACATCTGTTCGGGCTGAACGATCCGGAGCTTTTTCGTAAACGCTACCGCGAGGAGGTCCTCTCCAAACTGGACGCGAAGGAAATTGCGGCGCAATTCGAGGGCATGATTCTAACCTGCTATGAAGGGCCAGGCAAATTCTGTCACCGTCAGGTGGTGGCTCAATGGCTACGCGAGGAAGCCGGTGTCGAGGTGCAGGAATGGCAGGGTGAGGGGGGCGACAAGACGAAAGGACCAAAAGCTGACATTCCAGAACAACTGGATCTGTTTTAAACTGGGCCCAATCGGGCAGGAGGTAGAAAATGAGTCTGGCAGAATTGAAAATCAGGTCGGCGAACAAAGAGTTGAGCACCGAACAGGTGATCGCTCAGTTGCCGGAGGAAGCAAAGGAATACGCTTATGTAGTCGGAGCCTGGGTCTGGATTGAATTTCCTGAAAAGCCCACAGCACAGGTGCGCAACCAGTTGAACACGCTCGGCTTTAGCTGGAATTCGAGCCGTGGGGTCTGGCAGCACCCCTGCGGTGTTTTCAGGTGCCGGAGTCAGAAATACGACCCCCGTATTTAAGGGCTGCATCGCGGGGCGAGGGACAGGGGCGACCGTAGGCAGCTATCCCAACGGCGTTTATCTTGGCGAAGCGCATTGGGTTTCAAAGTATGGTGACATCTGCGTGGTTTCGTCTTTCAGCGACGACTGCATTACCCTGATCGACGTAACCGATGTCACAGCCCCAACGCAGATCAGTCATGCAGGAACCGCCGCCGATTACTGCAACGGGCCGGTCGGCAACACCATTTCAAGCGACGGGAATCTTGTCTATGTAGCCTGTTGGTGGAGCTCGGCTTTCCTGATTTTCGACATCTCCACCCCTGCCACGCCGGTCCGCATCGGAGGGAAAACCGGCATTGGTTATCCTTACTATCTGGAGGGAGCGCACGGGGTTTGCCTTTCGGCTGATGATAATTACGTCTATGTCTCAAGCCGCAAATCGGATGACGCTTTGACGGTCTGGACTACTGAGGACGGGGTGCGGCTGGAAACGACCTATGTGGGATATTATACCAACGCGGGGATGCTTGGGCCGGTGCGAATTGACGTGGATGGGGATTACTGCTATGTCGCTGCAAGAGATTCTGCGCGGATCCTGAAATTGAACATCGCCACAAAATCGTCGATTTATAACGGAGGATCGATTTCAGGTGCAGGGAGTCCGAACTATCTGAGTCAGCCAAATTCAGTAATAAAGTCCGGCAGTTACCTCTACGTCGCTTCTGGCGGCGATAATGCGATGGTGATCCTGAACGATGTCGCGGGTGATAATAACCCGACCCTGGCGGGAGTCTATGCAAGTGCAACCTACTGCAACGGGGCCATGTCGGTCCAGGTCAATTCCGACAGCACAAGGGCCTATGTTGCTGCTTTCGGCGGTTCGAGGATCACGGTTCTGGACATCTCGACAAAGTCGGCACCGGCATATCTGAACTCGGTCACCGGCAACGGAGAGCCCTATTATCTGAATGGCATCAGGGACCTGCTGCTGCTGGATGACCAGTATTTGCTGGGGACTTCCAGCAATGACGACTGCGTGGTGCTCTATGATGTTTCATTGGTCGATGCAACCACACCGCCGCGTCTGGTCGCTGTATTTCAAGGTGCGGGAGCGCCAAAGTATTGTGACCGGCCTTATGGGTTGGCTTTGTATGATGCTGACACCGTCCTGGTCGCTTCATATACGGACAACTCCATCAACCAACTGACCATTGACGAGGAGAAGTTCACGCGGGACAATGTGATTTTCGGGAGCAGCTTTTATCTGACGGGGGCGGCGAATCTGGCGGTGGGCACAGCGCACGGCAAGACCTTCATCGCCAGCACAGCCTACACAGACAATGCTTTTTCGGTGTTCAAGGTCTCAGAGATTTTAACAGATCGGGAGGCCGGAATCCGCAGCAATTTCGGGCAGATAGAGGTCAAGAGCGCGTTTGGGGATTGGACCAAAATCTGAGAATGGAAATTGAGCTGGTAAAGATTACCTGACCAGGGTAAGGGTTTGTTTCTGAATGAATTCTGTGGTTTGCAGTATGACAAAGTAGACCCCTGACGGGCAGGGTAGATGAGCATCGTTCATTCCTTCCCAGGTGAGGTGATGCGACCCCGCTGCAGCGTGCTCACTGAGCAAGGTCCGCACAGTCCGTCCCTGGATATCGTAGATTGTGAGCCTGGCTTGACCAGGTTTGTTCAGATAGAAGGAGATCCCGGTCGATTGGTTGAAGGGATTTGGGTAGGCGGGGTAGAGAGCATTTTCTCTCAGGGCATTATGGGGACGGTCCGATTCGACAGAAGAGGCGGTCGGTATTGTACCATATTCGACTCCGTTGACTTTGGCATAGACAAGATTAGGATAAACTGGTCCAAATCCTGGTGCCCAGGCACCATGTGTACTGTGAACCAGGCAATGATGAAATATTCCTGCCGGGCATATGATCGTACTGTCTGTCGAAAGAAAGTCTGTACTATCTGAAAAATCGAGCCAGATGTCTACTGGGTAAAAAGGGTCCTGTTCAGTTCTAAACGCCCCGGAATAGATTGTATCAGGTGGCGAGAACTTTATTGTAAACCATTCGCCACAAAATGACATTGGATCGCCAAAACATCCTAATGGCCCAGAAGATAAAACATAAGCCATCGTATCGGAACTTAATTTCTTTATTACTTTAAGGCCGAAAAATTGAGGCGAAGTTGAGTCAGCGAAATTTTGTCTGATCCACACGTTTCCCGGTGTGGGGGGGAAGTAGTCATAGACTGTATAGCTTTTAGGAGTGGCTTCAGGTTTAGGCATTATCCCATACTCGACACCGTTGACCTTGGCGTAAACAAGGTTTTCCGATACAGGGCCGAATCCTGGAGCGAATGCTCTTCCGTGTTGATCAACGATGCAATGGTAAAAAGTCCCACAAGGACACGTAACGGTACTATCGAGATCGATCAAATCGGATAGATCAAGCCATGTGCTGACTGGAAAAAATGGTATGCCTGAATCTAAGGAAGTGAGAACGCCTTCCAGAATTTTTATAGACGGTTGAAATTTTAAAGTGAAAGGAGTAAAGGCAAAATCCATCGGAAGCCCAATACCATTTGGATCTGATGGTCCACTACCTATGTGATAAACCAGAGAATCGTCTTGATATTGTTTGAAGATTTTTAGCCCCCAATAGTTTCCAGCGCCGTGATCTTCCTGATATTTAGTGACCCAAATGTTCCCAGGAGTGGGGGGGAAGTAATCATAGACTGTATAGCTTTTAGGAGTGGCTTCAGGTTTGGGCATTTTGCCATACTCGATACCGTTTACTTTGGCATAGACAAGATTTGGAGAAACTGGTCCAAATCCTGGTGCCCAGACACCACCATCCCGTTCCACGATGCAATTATGAAAAGTACCTGCCGGCCGAATAATGGTGCTGTCGAGGGAGATGAATTTTGTGCTATCTGATAGATCAAGCCACGGACTAATAGGGTAGAAAGTTTGTTTTGGGCCTGAGTACACACCTTGGTAGATAAGATTTGGCAGTACAAATTTAATCGGCCACCAGTTGAGGGAAAAATCCATGGGATCGTTATTATTATACCTATCGGAAGGCCCTGAGCCAATGTCGTAAAGCGTTGAGTCACTTTCATACTGTTGGATGACTTGGATAGCGAAGAAATTATGCGACCCTCGATCAAAACTCATTTGGGTCACCCAAATGTTTCCAGGAGTGGGGGGTAAGTAATCATAGACTGTATAGCTTTTAGGAGTGGCTTCAGGTTTAGGCATTGTCCCATACTCGACGCCATTGACTTTGGCGTAAACGAGGTCTTCCGATACAGGGCCGAAGCCAGGTGCCCAGGCACCCCCGCGCTGATCGATGATACAATGATAGAATGTTCCGGCAGGACAGGTAACTGTACTATCGAGCGAAATCAGTTTAGTGCTATCGGATATATCAAGCCAGATACTTGCCCTAACGACAGGTCCGTCATAGAGTTGATCAGGGTCCCTCAACGGTCCAGTGTAGATAAAAGATGGAGTTACAAGCTGTAAAGTAAACCAATTCATTCCATAGACGAGCGAATCACTGAACTCTGATTTGTATGATAACCCAGAAGCGACAACATAAGCTGTAGAATCATACTTAAATTGCTGCAAAACCGTAAGCGCGTAGAAATTATCATCACCCTTATCAAAGGATTTTTGAGTAATCCAGATGTTTTCTGGGATGGCAGGGAAATAGTCAGCCACAGAAAGGAGGTGTGAGGACTGAGCCAAAATAGGAAACGGCTGCAGGATTAAAACTAACAATATTGCGAGCAGTAACTTTTTCATGGGAATCCTCCAGCAAGCTTCATTAATAAGTACGGAAAAAGGACTGTGATGCAGAAAGCAAGTCCCATGAAAACAATATCAAAAGAAGTTATAGAGTTTATTTCTCGGCTGGAAGGGATGCGCCGCAACGTCTATCTGGACGAGGGTGGTTACCCAACCATCGGCATTGGCCATCTGCTGACAGGCGCTGAACGCGCAAGTGGCAGGATTACCATCGACGGCGAAGAGTGCCCGATCGCCCGGGGGCTGACCATCGCCCAATGCTGCAAGCTGCTGAAAGCTGATCTGAAAAGCCCGGCTGCGATCGTCAACCAGTCGGTGCTTGTGGAAATCAACCAGAACCAGTTCGACGCACTGGTCTCCTTTGTCTTCAACGTCGGCAGCTCTGCATTCAACCGCAGCACGCTTTTGCAGTATATCAACCAGGGCGAATTCGAACTGGTTCCAGAACAACTCCGGCGCTGGGTATTTGTCAACGGCAGAAGAAGTGAGGGATTGCGCAGAAGGAGGGAGGCTGAAATAGTGCTGTGGAATACGCCTGTCAAAGATGAAACGCTTGCTGGCTCAATGCGGAAAATTGGCAGGATCGAACCGCCCACGCCACGCAAGAGCTGGTATAAAAAACTATTCTGGTTTATGAGATGAAGATGAAAATTCCTGAAGCATTGAGATTTATCCCCAAGACTTTGGGCGGCATCGCGGTCGTCCTGATCGGTTCGGGAATCACTTACATTCCAAAGATCGGAGAAATTGCAGGGAACTCCGTAATCAGCGCAGGGGTCATGGTAATTGTTTATGGCATAACGGACAAATTCGCGCGGGCGACCCACGGCGGTGATGTCTTTAAGAATGAAAAGCATGTAATGGAAAAAATGCGGGGCTGGAAAAAGTAGCCATAATCACGAAAGGAGAAAAGGCTATGGAACCGGTAAAAGTGAAAGTTATGGGGATCGGGGTGAGCCTGGACTGGCTGATAAAGCTGCTGATGCAACTGCTTCGGCAAGTCCTGGATCAGGTGCTCCCTGGCGAGGCGCTGACGAGGGATCTGAAGAAGGCGGTCCGGACGCTCTACTATCTGGCCGATGAGTGGGGAGAGGACTTTGTCGCTACAACCCCCACCGACATCGACGATCAGGCGCTCGATGAGGTCATGGGAGTCTGCCAGGACACAGCCAACGAGGGCAGCTTCATTCTACCTGCTGCGCCGCCGCTGTAATCCCGCAACATACTCACCTCAGAACGCGGCTGCTGAACCCAGCCGCGTCCCTCTTTTATCGACATCCCTCTGTACAGCCAATTTGCCGTGATTTCAGGCGAAAAACCGCTCAAGAAAGCCAACTATTTTTGCGTGAATCAATAGTACATAACGCTTAGATACTATTAATAAACAACGTGTTATGATAAATTTGCTTGCATTATTATTACGTACTGTGTATACTATAAGTAGTTAAAGCACATATTAACAAGGAGATAGAGCAATGAAAAAAGAAACCGTTATGAAGCTCGCCACTGCGTTCGACCGGAACAAGGTGTGCGAAACCCCGCTGGACGAAATCCATCTTGAAATCTCTTGGCAACTCATTTACATGAATAGCGAGCTGGAATCATGGAAAAATCAGTTTGACCAGGATCCCGAATATGCTTTTGTTTACGGCGACGAAGCTATGGACACCGCTGTGCGCTTCAAGCTCTATGCTCATCTCCTTGCTGAAATGGTCAAGGCCGAGGAGGATGGTTATCCTGCTCTGGTTGTTCTGCAAAACATCGCTGACAAAATCAAGTCGGACCTGCTGTCTTTTAATGATTTTGATGCTTCTCGGACCGCTGGACCCTACGCCTCTATTATGGGCAAGCGCGGATACGCCAGTGCGCAATTCCTCAAGGTCCTCAATAGCTGGATCAATAAGTTAAGCAAGTAGCTCTAACGATGCGGGGGGCGCCAAAGCGCCCCCGATGGAGGTATGCGATGAACTCTTATAAACTGCAGCGGATCGAAACGCGCATCGTGCGCGAACCGGAATATAACTCCCACCTGAAACAGGTCGTCCAATCAGCGAACGACGCTTATGAAATCGTCAAAGACCTGCAGGATGAAGCCGTTGAAAAATTCGTTGTTATTTTTTTGAATCACCGGCACCGCGTCTTGGCTGCGGCAGCCCTGTTCAGCGGAGGAACTTCGGAATCGGTCGTTGATCCGAAGCTGGTTTTTAAAACTGCGCTTGATTTGGGAGCGGCAGCAATGATCATCGTCCACAATCACCCCAGCGGCGACCCGGATCCGTCCGCTGAAGATAGAGCCGTCACGAGCAAGCTGGCATCTGGTGCAAGATTTCTGGATATGCTAATCCTTGACCATCTAATCATCGGCTTTGACAAGTATTTCAGCATGGCTGATGAAGGGATCATGCCCAATTAATTTATTAAGTGGTTTCAGTTCTTGAACATGATTTATTCATGCTTTTTGTGTTGCTCGCTTGCAGATATTTATGCGAAATTTCTTTACAAAGCGATTATCGGTTTGTATATTTAATAAAAGTTGTTTCTATTAAAGCTTATATCATTGACTAGTACGACACATTGTAAATTATAAACTTGCATAATGAAACAGCTTTATGTAAACAGTATGATTAAACCCGCCTGTAAAGATAATCTTCTGCAAACGTCTATCAATATATATTGCCCCATTTCGCAATCAAAAGGTGTTGCTGGAGCTCTATTTTAGATTTATTGGACAAGGGTTCAGCACGATAGTAAAATTGCTGACTGACCGCCACAATAGAATGGAGGGTGCATGAAAAAAATCATTTTGTTGCTGCTCCTGGCTGCTACAGCTTATGGATATGAATACGCCATCGAGGTAAAAAAGAAAGATGGTACAACGACACAGATTCCCCTGCGGGAGATCCAAACCATGAGTATCCGTCTCAATGGAACAAGTGCGCCTCCTGGGGGGATCGACAAGCTGCAAGAAGCCCTTAAAACATTTACCCTGCTACAAAATTATCCTAATCCTTTTAATCCATCGACGACCATTTCTTTCTCGCTTACTCAGGATAGCCCGATTCGAGTGACCATCTACGATGTCAATGGTCGGCAAGTGCGGGAGTTGGTTGAAAGGCACTATCCCGCTGGAAATCATCAAATAAGATGGGATGGAATGAATGATACCGGGATGTCGGCAGCTGCGGGCGCTTATTTTTATCAGGTCAAGTGTGGAGAACAGACAATTACGCGTAAAATGGTGCTCATCAAGTAAAGGAGAGGGGTTATGAAATACTTTATGATATTGGCCATTTTAATGACGGCTGCGCTCGCTCCAGCCCAGGACCTGGTTATTCAGAAAAAAGATGGCAATCTGATCTCGGTCAAGGTGCTCGATATTGATAACATCAGCTTCACTACAGTTGTTATTCCTCCTGATACCATATCACCGCCCCCGGATACGACAATGCATGGCCGCATGGTCTGGATTCCCGCGGGTACCTTTGAGATGGGCAGCAATTTAGGTGCTGACAACGAAAAACCTATCCATTACGTAACCTTGAACGGCTATTGGATGGATGCTTACGAAGTGACCAACGGCCAATACAGGCAATTTTGCGATGCCACTTCACGCCCTTATCCTGTGAATCCGACCGATAACTATTTTTTAGGAAGACCTGATTATCCGACTGTAAACGTCACATGGACCGATGCAGCAGCCTATGCCGCATGGGCTGGGATGAGTCTTCCAACTGAAGCAGAGTGGGAGTACGCGGCACGCGGTGGTTTGATCGGCAATCAGTATCCCTGGGGGGATACTTACCCTACCGACCAGTGCAACTATTCTAATTACTCTGGTCCCTTAACGGCGCAGATGGCAAATTTCAGCAGCAGCCGCGGTCCACTGCCGGTAGGAAGTTACGCGCCCAACGGCTATGGTCTATATGACATGGCCGGGAATGTTATGGAATGGTGCGCGGATTGGTACGGGTCGACTTATTACAGTACCAGCCCGGCGCAGAATCCAGTCGGGCCATCTACAGGCGGCTTACGCGTGCTTCGTGGCGGCTCTTGGCTTTTTAGCGCTTTCAGCATGCGTGTCGCCGACCGTAGCTACGGCGGCGCGCCGGGCAATCGCGACAGCTATATCGGTTTCCGTTGTGTGCTTCGTCCCTAATCGTCAATCGATTAGGAGGTCCGATGGCTGGTTTTACTAAAACCAGTCCTGTGCCTGAATGAGCGACAGATCTGTCCCTGTCTTGTAACCGCAGAACGAATAAAAAAAAGAACTACGGCAGGTAGTAGCCCTGGCGAACCCTGCCGCAGTTCTGTAATAAGGTATTGTGGAAGACAAATAAATCTGTTTATGATGTATTTGTATTGAACATTAAGTTGTCGAAAATTGACCATTTTGACGAATTTAAAAGCCATTCAGAAGCCGATCTAACAGGAAATTATAAACGGAACTAAGTGGTATCGGGGGAAGGATTTGAACCTGCGGCCTTTGGGTTATGAGACCAACAAACTGATGAGCTGCATTGCTCGTCCAATTAACAGGAAGGATGATTGCATAATGATAAGAGGGAAGAGGTAAATGCGAAGTCATATTGCGAACTTCAGTATCGCTTGCATTCTGGAATTATGCCGAATTAGTAAGTGGATTGTCGGGACTGTAATAATAACACTGCCTCTTCAAGATAAGAGCACGTAGTGATAAGATAATGCTATTTCTCTTGTATCTCTTTTCCAATTTTCGTAAAATTCTGTAAGTATGTAGCCGAATCTTGGGAAGGAGTCCTATGATGAGGAGAGCGCAATCGAGTTCATTTCTTGACTGGATTGCGTTTTTTTTATGGGTGGATATGCAAGCGACTACGTACGTCTAAGTTAATTAAAGTTTATATTAATCTGTCACGGCTAAAAATCGTTTTCAGTGGTTGAAACCGCCAAGGTTTTAAGATGGCTTTGTGGTTGATTATAAGATTTGTGCTTTTATCAAGTTTTATTAAAGCGGTTTCAACCACTGAAACGTGCGTTAGGCGGAGAAAATAGACGGCTGTTAAACAGAAACCCCCGGGTATTATCCTTTCTCCGATATGATAATTTGTGGCTCATATTTTATTCGGAGACACTTGGTTGAGATTATGAATTAATCTTCGAGGAATAACGTATGAAAAAACTGATTTTCTTACTGTGTTTCCTTGTTGCCATTTCTCTTGTACCAAACCTGGCAAGCGGCCAGCAAGGTCAGGCCATGCTGAAAATTGTCAAGAGCGAAGACGGCACAGTCCAAATGTATGATCTGCAGGGTAATGCAATACAACCATCATCAACGCCTGCCGGTGAACCTGCCCCTGTTCAATTTCCCGCGACTAAAACAGTTTATCTACTAGAATCAAGTTCGAATAAGTCCATGGCATCCAAAGTACCGGTAAAGCCAAAGATGACGACAGACTCTTTGGAAATGCCGTCAGCGCGCGATGTCATTGAGTTTGAGCCAAAAGCAATCAATGCCACCCCGGCAACTTGGCAAACGAATCCTGATAATAAAGTCCGGGATGCTACAGCAGGAGTTATGAATCTCGGCCCGGATTTACGCTGTTCTCTGGCAACCCTTGCTGGTGAGTATGCAAACATGACAATAGAGACTGTAGTGGAAAACATTGGTACGCTGCCGTCCGAAGGCTGTTATCTGGGATATTATTTCTCCCCCGATTTTTCCGTCGGTTCAGATGTTTTTTTGGGCCACTCTTTCGTGGATCCCCTGAATCCCGGAGAGCTCAGGGTTATTAATCAGACTTTTGATTTCAGCTTACATCCGGGAACCTGGTACCTGTACGTGTTCATTGACTATACCGGAATTATCCCCGAAGATAATGAATCGAATAATTATAGCGTTGGAGTCGGCGGTGTTAGACTTGATATACCAGGCCCGAATCTTGTTTGTACGGGATTAAATTGGACATATTCTATCACCCATCAGCTTGATATTACCTGCATCGTAAAGAACAATGGAAATGCATCAGCTGGTTCCAGTATCCTTGGATTTTATCTAAGCGATTACTATTTTACAGTCTCCGATGCAAAACTGGGCGATGTTCCGGTCTTCTCCTTACCTCCCGGTGCCACAAGTATTAAAACTTTTTCTGTAAGTGATGTCTGTGATTATGTTCCTAATGGTATTTGGCTTGTTTACGTTAGGGTTGATGAAACAAACGCTGTAGCTGAATTAGATGAAGGTGGTAATGAATACACTATTGCGAAAAACTTTCTTCTTACCGACTGCAGCTCAATTACGGTGACCCATCCCAATGGCGGTGAAACTTGGGATGAAGGCTCCACCCAGACCATCCGATGGACGTCCAGCAATACCAGCGGAAATGTGAAAATTTCATACAGTCTGGACAGCGGTACATCATGGACGACAATCCAGGATAATATGCCAGACAATCACAGTGCCTCCTGGGTCGTCCCTAAGGTCGGTTCTGATCAGTCGCGTTGCCGGATCATGATCGCGGATGTCATCCCTTCCGGTTGCTCGGATATCAGCGACGCCGATTTCACGATCAGAAATTTGGCTTATTCTTTAAACTTAGCCGTTGATCCGCCGGGTTCAGGCAGCGTCAGCAAGGATCCGGACAAAACGAATTATGGCCATAACGAGTCTGTGCAATTAAAGGCCAATGGCGCGCCCGGCTACCGGTTTGATCATTGGAGCGGAGACTTGAGCGGAAATAGCAATCCCGCAGAACTGGTGATGGATGGCGACAAAAGCATCAGTGCCTTTTTTGTAAGCAATGCTTCTGCTGACTATATCTGGGTGACAAATTGCGACGATGCCGGGCCCGGCTCATTCAGGGAAGCCATCCATATCGCCAATCGTCACGCGGGACCCGATACGATTTTATTCGCCATTCCGGAGGGGGTGCCCGGCTATCAAGCCGATGCCGGTATCTGGGCGATCCAGCCGCAGACCGAGTTACCACTCATCACCGATGGCAAATTGCTCATTTACGCGTTTTCACAGTCAACCTTTATTGGCCGGGATACCAACCCCGATGGCCCGGAAATTGTCCTGGACGGTCACCAGGCTGGCCAGGATGCGAGCGGATTGCATATCGCGGCGCCTGAAGTATCCATCGTCGGATTGACGGTCCAACGTTACGCTAATGTCGGCATCTGGATGGATCGTGTCGATGCCGGTCACATTGCCGGCTGTTATATCGGCACCGATCATAGCGGGACTGTAGCAGCGCCCAATGGCCTGGGCATCTGCATCGGCAACCGCTGTCAGCATGTCACCGTCGCCCCGATGGACACCTTTCGTAACGTCATTACCGGCAATATCAACGGCGGGATTCTTGTCTCGGATTCCTCGCACGCCATTACTGTCTTGAACAACATGGTCGGGCTGGATCGCACATCCCAGGCGGCTCCGGGAAATGGCGGTTTTGGCGGCTTGTGTATTCAGCAGTTTTGCGACAGCGTGATCGTCATCGATAACCGGATCGGCGGTAACGTGTTCGGTCTGTTTATCAATAATTCCGTCCATAATACGATTCAATCGAACTGGATCGGGATTTCTCCGGTAAATCTGGATCTCAAACCCGGCGATCTCATTCCGCTAACGGGAAACAAAAACGATGGGATCTACCTTGCCGGTGAATCCACTGATAACCTGATTTCTCAAAACATCATTTGCCAGAACGAAGGGCCGGGGGTAGGCATTTATGGAGAACAACCGACACGCAATCGTATCAGCCAGAATTGCATCAGCCAAAACGGCGGTCCCGGAATTTCTTTTACATCAACTGGCGCCAATATGGTCCCGGCGCCGATAATCACCAGCGCCACCGGCACCTCCGTATCAGGAACGGCCATACCCAATGCTACGATTGAGTTTTATACCGACGCGGAAGATGAGGGACAAATGTTCCAGGGGGAAACCCGATCCGGTTCAGATGGACATTTTAACTGGACGGGAGTTATTGCGGGACCCCTGCCCAATATTACCGCTCTTGCCATTAATGCCGAAGGCAGCACCTCACCGTTTTCCAGCGCATTCACGACGGCTGTGGAAGAGCCCCCGATGGTCAGTATGCCTTCCTTGTTTTCGCTCGAGCAAAATTATCCCAACCCGTTCAACCCGGAGACGATAATTTCCTACACCATTCCTTCGACTTCCAGGGTTCGCCTGAAGGTGCACGACATCCTGGGTCAAGAAGTGGCCGTTCTGGTTGATGAAGTGAAACAACCCGGCGTCCACCAGGCGATATTTAATGGCGTAAATTGTCCCAGCGGTTTGTATTTTTATACCCTGGAGGCCGGCGGCAATATCATTATGCGGAAGATGATGCTGCTAAAATGATGTACGGCTTATTGCATGGATAGGGATAAGCCTTCTGAGTTTAACAAGAATGTTCTTGAGTTCATGAGCAAGGAATCCGAGAATCACAAAAATAGAGCACCTAACCCTTGGCTGTGGCAGAAGGCCGCTGGAACAGTTTGTTATTTGAGGTTCGGTTTTCACCTTACCGCGGCCACCGCAAAGCCGCACGTTAGCGCTCTTGAGAGAACATGTATACCGGGCTTAGACCTACTTGAGAAATGACGATGCCATAAGAGGGTGTTACCGTTCCAAAATGGTTCCAAAATCAGATAAAAATCAGCCAAATAATTGAAGTTACGAGTCTTTTCCAATGCAATCATAATCCATAGGTCGGGGGTTCAAATCCCTCCGCCGCTACTCGTAAGTATA
>CAZRMB010000006.1:7076-25951 GCA_964600925.1 uncultured Syntrophomonas sp. | reverse complement strand
AATTAAGGAGGAACTCTCATGTCCGGACATAACAAATGGTCTACGATTAAAAACAAAAAAGCCCGCACCGACGAGAAAAAAGGCAAAGAATATACCAGAATAGCCAAAGAAATCATATTGGCAGCCAGATCAGGAGGCGGAGATCCGGAAGCCAATTCCAAGCTGAGACTGGCCGTCCAGAAGGCCAAGGCAGTCAACATGCCCAATGACAATATCAGTCGGGCTATCAAGAAGGGAACCGGTGAGATTGCTAGTGATGCCATCGAAGAAATCAATTATGAGGGTTATGCTGCCGGCGGAGCAGCGATATTGCTTGATATAGCTACCGATAATCGCAACCGCACTGCTTCGGATATCCGCCATCTTTTCGCCAAGTACGGCGGAAATTTAGGGGAAAGCGGATGCGTTGCCTACCTTTTTGATCGGGTAGGTATGATCGTTGTCAATCGTGAAGATATTAAAACAGATGAAGAAGAATTTATGCTGATGGCGATCGAAATGGGTGCCGATGATGTCCGCGAAGCCGATGATACCCTGGAGATAATTACGTCTCCGGATACGTTTATGGAAGTCAGGGATAACCTGGAAAAGGAAGTCAAAATTGAAGAAGCCGATATCATCATGCTGCCGCAAACAACCGTTGAGATAACCGATGAAGCAACTGCTTCAAAAATCATCAAGCTGGTTGACGCGCTTGAAGACCATGATGATGTACAAGACCTCTACAGCAATTTCTCCATTCCCGACGAACTAATTGAAAAACTGATGTAAAATACAGCGTTTAATATAAATAAATTATTACAAGTAAAAGCCCGCTCATCAATGCACATACATGTGTAAACTGATGAGCGGGCTTTTAAGCCGTGTAAGGTTCGAATTAATTTGGTCTAATTGGCCAGTCTGATTAATTTATTTGGCGGTTTCTTTTGCCTTCTCGTTTGGGAAGTTCCAAACAAAATTGTCCGTCAATAAAAGTAGGTTTGAGCTGCCGGGTGTTGATCCGTTCGGGCAACAAAGCCAGTACACTCTTGAATGGCAATTGAAGGTCTTCAGCATTTGTGCTGTTGAATAAAATGTCCGGGATGTCAGCCTTGATAATCAATTCTTCACCTTTGCCGTAGATCTCCAGCGGGACCTTCATTTCGAAGTTGCTTACCAGGTTGTAACTCATGTCAAAAGCACTGTCATCAAGAGACAGAACATCAGCGGGATTGTCTTCGAGACGTTTCAACTGCCGCATCATAAAGTCCTTGTTATGGGTGTCGCCTTTGTAATAAGTGCCTGCACTGCGCAGAATGTTGGAACCGTAGTAACGTTTGGAAGAATAATCACTTGCTTCCGGTTCCATCAGATGGCCATTGGCGATAGCGGCATCGATCACAGCATTCACTTCGTTCCAATCAATTTCCTTCGAGGCAGTTTCGGTCAAATCAAGACTGAAATGGTACTGCATTCCCGACCAATCAAATTCGTCCAGATTTTCCTGGCTAACATCAAAACTTTCCGAGGAAAATGTAGAATCATAAACCGGTGTCTCTCCGTATTCGTGGTAAATGTCCATTAAGCCATGGTTTAACTCGTTCAATTCCCTGCAAATCGCTTCCAGTTTTTCATTTTTATTTGCCATATTCGTTTCACCTCCCTCATATAAAATAAATCAATGCGTGAATATTCAAAATAAAATCAATATTATGGCAAAATTGTTACTATATTATATACTTTCTAAGAAGATATTATACCTTGTGAACTACAAAGTAAATATAATGTCGAAAATTTATTATTATACATCCATTCATGTATGTCTCTTGACACAATGGGTATATAAAACAAAAATATGGGTACAATGCCAGCAAGAGGTGAAATACATGAGGAAATCAAAGCTGGGTGCATTTTTGATTCTGACCTTGCTGGCCAGTTTTGCTTTAGGCTATTCAATTTCCTATTTAATTCAGAACCAAAATATATGGAGCATCAGCAAAAAGCCGACCGTAAAAACAGTCAGCCTGGAACGCAGAATTCATGGTGATACTGCCATCGTCTGGGAGAGAGAATATGTACGTTCCAGTAAAATGCAGGTATCTGACTTTACGGATAAAGAAAAAATTCTTGGCAAGACTTTGACAGAGATCAAGAAATTGTACAATGATGAAAACGGATTCAAGGTGTTCTGGGAAAACCAGACGCTTGTCATCCACCAACGTATAAATGACTGGACACCGGAGGACAAAACCAAATTGCGTTTGAAGGTATTTCAGGATCGGGTGGCGGTTTATCAGGGCCCGGACGGGGATCACGATACGCTGCTGAAAATAACCGGAATCGTTTGCTCACGCCTGCCTGTACAAATCCGGCAGGATATTCAAACTGGCAAATATGAATTTGCTGACGAACAGTCATTAAATGATGCCCTTGAAAACCTTGACGAGTACTAGCAAGAAATTCTAAACTTCAATCAGCAAAGGCAAGACTCGGTAAAAGCTGCCGGTTATCCTTGAAATGAATAATAAATCCCGCTGCCAGGAGTACACGGGTACGCTTTGGAGGCGGGATTTTTGCATTTATAACGAACCAATCCATCTTTTATTTATGGATAAAGCAGTATTGTTTATATAATAGCCAGCCTATAATTATCGAACTGATTTTCTATTTTTTTATGACAGCCGGTACTTTTTTGCAGTAATATGAATGTAATTATATTTAGAAGGCAGGAACGAATGCATGCTGGTTTTGGGATTGGATCCAGGTACGGCTACCACAGGATACGGTTTGGTCGAATATGTGCGTGGCAGAGAAAAAATGATCACCTACGGAACGATTAATACATCAGCCGGTATGGCTATGGAACTGCGCCTGTTAAAAATTTTCCGAGAGTTAAACGATATTCTGGATGAATACCATCCGGATGCGGTAGCAATTGAAGAGCTGTTTCATCATAAAAATGCCAAAACCGTTATATCCGTAGCCCAGAGCAGGGGCGTTTTGCTGCTGGCGGCTGCCCAGCGTGGCCTTGAACTGGCGGAATATACTCCGCTGCAGGTTAAGCAGGCTGTATGTGGTTATGGAAATGCGGAAAAAAAACAGGTGCAAATGATGGTGCAAAATATCCTGAAGATGAAGGATACGCCTAAGCCGGATGACGCTGCCGACGCGCTGGCGATCGCAATATGCCATCTTCATTCCAGGCGAATGAGTAAATTAAAGGATGGGGTGAGTCAATGATTGCTTTTTTGAGAGGTACCTTGATTCAGGTCATGACTGATGCAATAATTGTTGAGACCGGGGGGTTGGGTTACGAAGTCCAAATCCATGGGCGTATGGCAACACAGTTGCCGGCAACAGGCGGGCAGGTTATGATCCACACCTATCTGCAGGTAATGGAAAGCGAATTCAAATTATATGGCTTTGCCAATCGGGGCGAGCTGGAACTTTTCAAATTGCTGCTGGGCGTGAGCGGTATTGGGGCCCGTGCAGCCATGAATCTATTGGGCAAATTGGCCGGGGAACATTTATGCTCGGCTATCATCAGCGGGGATGAAAAAGTCCTGCTGACCGTGCCTGGAATAGGGAAAAAAACAGCTCAACGTTTGATATTTGAATTAAAAGATAAAATAGCCAAATATCAGGGAACTGAAACGATAGCTGGAGAGTCAACCGGCTCTGCTGAGGAGATCTTGCAGGCCATGGAGAGCCTCGGTTACGGCCGCAGCGAGATTTACCCCCTGCTCATGGAAATGCAGTCACAGGGCGAACTTTCAGAACGAGTGGAAGATAATATCAAGAAGATATTAAAACGACAAGCCCGGCTTATGAAAAAATAGAAGGGAGCCTTTAAATGTCTGACAGTCGATTGATATCTTCAAAGCTGAATGAAGAAGATTTAAATGAAGGATCACTGCGTCCGCTGACCATGGCCGATTATGTCGGTCAGGATCGTGCCAAGGAAAATCTGGAGGTTTTCATTGCCGCGGCCCGGGAACGCAGGGAGAGTCTTGATCATGTCTTGTTGAGCGGGCCTCCGGGTTTGGGTAAAACCACGTTGGCCACGATCATGGCCAACGAAATGGGTCAGCCCATCCGCAAAACATCCGGACCGGCCATCGAACGCCCCGGTGATTTGGCGGCCATTTTAACCAATCTGGAGCCGGGAGAGGTCCTTTTCATTGACGAGATCCACCGGCTGAACCGCAGTATTGAAGAAATCATGTACCCGGCCATGGAAGATTATGTCATCGATATAGTTATCGGCAAAGGTCCGGCAGCCCGCACGCTGCAGATTGATCTGCCGCCGTTTACCCTGATTGGGGCGACGACCCGGCCCGGCCTTCTCAGTTCACCGCTGCGGGATCGGTTTGGGATCAGCTGCCGTTTGGATTTTTACACGCAGGCAGATCTGACGACTATCATTATCAGGGCAGCTTCCATATTGGGAATTGCCATAACCGCGGACGGGGCAACAGAAATTGCCCGCTGTTCACGAGGGACCCCGCGAGTTGCCAATCGTTTGCTGAAAAGAGTCCGGGATTATGCGCTGGTCAAAGCCCAGGGGAAAATTGACCAACCAACTGCAAGCAAAGCTTTACAGATGCTGGAGATCGATGAACACGGTCTGGACACGGTTGACAGGATGATCCTGGATGCTATAATTATTAAATTCGGGGGTGGACCGGTGGGCCTTGAGACTTTGGCGGCGGCTGTTTCCGAAGAAAGCGATACCCTAACTGATGTATACGAACCGTATTTGCTCAAACTGGGATTCATCCACAAAACCCCCCGGGGACGCGTTGCTACCCAACTGGCGTATCGTGTTTTGAATTATCCCCTGCAAAAAGGTTTTCAGGATCCGAGTTTGTTCGAGGACCCGGACAGTAATTAATATTTCATTATAATATAGTAGTGATCTGAATGGTGATAACAGTCAGGAAGTGATTCAATGCCCAAACTATTATTGCATATCTGCTGCGGTCCATGTGCCAGCTATCCGGTTCCTGCCTTGCGCGAAGAGGGGTTTGAATTAATGGGGTATTATTACAACCCTAATATTCATCCCTATACAGAGTGGCAGAAACGCAGGGACTCACTGCAGGACTATGCCACAGCCGTCAATCTGCAGGTGCTCTTCGATGAGGATTACGATCCCGCCCAGTACTTTCAGACAGTCAGTTTCCGGGAGGCACGGCGTTGTTTCTACTGTTATCAGCTTAGACTGGAAAAAGCAGCCCAGATTGCCAGAAAGGGCAAATTTGATTATTTTACCACCACCTTGCTGGTGAGCAAATACCAGCGCCATGATTGGATTCGTGAATTGGGAGAATCGATCGGCGAGAAATACGAAATCCCGTTTCTTTATCGTGATTTTCGGGAAGGGTTCAGGCAGACCGGCATAAACGCCAGGGAAATGGATCTGTACCGACAGCAGTATTGCGGATGTTTATATAGCGAAATGGAACGATACAGGAGAAAAAACAAGTGAACCAATCAGACCCATTGTCAATCTATGACTTGAAAAGTTATCAATTTGATTTACCGCCTCATTTGATTGCCCAGTTTCCAGTCGAGCCACGTGATTCAGCCCGATTGCTGGTCATGGATCGTACCAGCGGCAAACTGGAGGATCGTATATTCACAGATATCATCGATTATTTTGAACCGGGGGATACTTTGGTCATCAACAAGACCAAAGTGGTTCCGGCCCGTCTTTTCGCCTACAAGTCTACCGGGGCTAAAATTGAGATCCTGCTGCTCAACAAGCAGGGTGAAAACTGGGAAGCGCTGGTGAAGCCTGCCCGGCGCATGCCTGAAGGCAGTCGGGTATTTTTTAAGGACTATCCCGAGGTTGAAATAGAAGTGATGGCCGAGCTGGAAAACGGCGGCCGGATCCTGCATTTCCATAATTGCCCCGATGAAATGGCTTTCCTGGACAAAGCGGGCACTATGCCGCTGCCACCCTACATTAACCGATCGGCTGAGGAAAAGGATAAAGTTGACTATCAGACGGTTTATGCCCGGGAGCAAGGTTCCGCTGCGGCTCCGACTGCTGGACTGCATTTTACGGAAAAACTGCTCCAGGATCTGCAGCAAAAAGGGGTTAACGTCGCACAGATACTTTTGCATGTTGGTCTGGGAACCTTCCGGCCAGTGAGCAGTGACGACATTAGAAATCATCAAATGCATTACGAATATTTTCAGATTGACGAGGATACAGCGGCATTGTTAAATAATACCCGCCAAAAAGGGAAAAATATTGTTGCGGTTGGAACAACGGTAGTAAGAACATTGGAAACGGTATATAATAAAAACCATGGATTTTGCCGTCAAACAGGCCAAACCAACAAATTTATTTATCCAGGCTATGAATATGGAGCAGTAGACAGGATTATAACCAATTTCCATTTGCCGGGTTCATCCTTAATCATGTTGGTGGCTGCTTTTGCCGGTTTGGACTTAACGCTTCAGGCCTATCACCATGCGGTCGAAAAAGAATATCGTTTTTTCAGTTATGGTGACGCCATGTTGATCATATAAGTGACCTATTATTATAGGGAAGGAATTTAGTGAATGCTGGATTTTCACATTACCCGAACTGATTCCGGCAGTGCAGCACGAATAGGGCAATTAACTACCTCACACGGAGTGTTTTCTACCCCTATTTTCATGCCGGTAGGAACGCAGGCAACCGTTAAGGCCATGACGCCGGGGATGCTGGCTGAAGTCGGGGCAGGTATTATACTGTCCAATACTTACCATCTATATTTGCGTCCCGGAGCTGATATAGTTGAACGGGGCGGAGGCCTGCATAAGTTTATAAACTGGCCGCGTGGTATTCTTACCGATAGTGGCGGTTTTCAGGTTTTTAGCCTCAAGGGATTACGCAGGATAAGTGATGAGGGGGTTTTATTCCACTCCCATATCGATGGATCAAAGCATTTTCTCAGTCCGGAAATCGTGATGGATATTGAACAAAAACTCGGTGCTGATATTGCCATGTGTTTTGATGAGTGTGCTCCTTTTCCCTGCAGTTATGAGGAGGCGGCTCGGGCGGTGGAGAGGACTACACTGTGGGCGACCCGCTGCCGGGAAACACATCACCGGGCAGACCAGGCCTTGTTCGGTATCGTGCAGGGCAATGTGTTTGCTGATCTGCGTGAAAAAAGTGCGGCCGAGATCGTAGCCATGGATTTTCCGGGTTATGCCATAGGCGGCTTGAGCGTCGGCGAGCCCAAGCAGGACATGTACCGTATCCTGGATTTAACCAACTGTTTGCTGCCTCAGGATAAACCACGCTATTTGATGGGCGTAGGAGCACCGGAGGATTTGCTGGAGGGAGTCAAACGCGGGGTCGATATGTTTGACTGCGTTTTGCCTACCCGTATCGCCAGACATGGTACGGCATTCAGCCACCACGGCAAAGTGGTGGTCCGCAATGCTGGCTATGCAGAGGATTTTACTCCGCTGGATTCAGATTGTGACTGCCAGGTTTGTAAAAGTTACAGTCGTGCTTATCTGCGACATCTGGTCAAGTCCGAAGAAATTTTGGCCCATATTTTGTTGAGCTATCATAATATTTATTTTCTGATAAAATTAATGCAGGATATTCGTGAAGCCATTGCTGAAAATACATTTGCACAGTTTTATAACAGTTTCTATGAAAATTACAAGATTTAACTGCAGGATTTAATCAGAGTTTGGCGAAAAACAACAGGGTTATGGATAAATAATTAGGAGGGATAGATTTGAACATTATGGCTGCAGCAGCAACCACAACACAGCAGGGCTGGGTTACCGTAGCAATCTATTTTGGCGTATTTTTGGTGATATTTTATTTATTTATCATCATGCCCCGTAAAAAGCAGGAAAAAAAGCATGATTCCGTATTGGAATCCCTTAAAAGGGGCGACAAGATCGTCACCATCGGGGGTATACGCGGGGAAATAAGCAAAGTAAAAGAAGATACGATCATGGTTAAGGTTGCTGACAATACAGATATTGAGTTTGTTAAAAAAGCCATTTCTCATAAAATTGAGGATTAACAATGGTTACCCTGGAGGATATAAAAAACAGCCAGGTTATTAATACGTTTATCCTTAAGGGAAACGAGCATCTGGGCGCAATGGGCTATACTGATCATGGCAGGCTGCATATCGCATTGGTTTCGAGCTTGAGCAGAAACATCCTGCTGCAGTTGGGTTACCACACCCGCACTGCTGATTTGGCTGGGATTGCAGGTTATATGCATGACCTGGGCAATGTTGTTAATCGCAACGGGCACAGTCAGAGCGGTGCTTTGATGGCCATGGAAATCTTGCGCGCAATGAAAATGAACCCTGAGGAAATTGCTGTTGTTGCAGCTGCCATCGGCAATCATGACGAGGGTAGCGGACAACCGGTAAATCCTGTGGCAGCAGCCCTCATCCTGGCGGACAAATCCCATGTACATCGTAACCGGGTCAGAAACCATGACGTTGCGACGTTTGATATTCATGACCGGGTTAATTATGCTGTGGAGAATTCGTCACTGATTATTGAAGCCGAGAAAAAACTCATTAGTATGGAATTGAGCATTGATATTGAGATATGTCCGGTTATGGAATATTTTGAGATATTTTTAAGCCGCATGCTGATGTGCCGGCGGGCAGCCAACTATTTAGGTTGTGAATTTGCCTTAATTATTAATGGCGCCAAACTCTTGTAAAGGTGTATGGCTTGCTATAGAACAAAGAATTTGGAGGGAGGACAAACCGTTGCGAAAAAATACCAGTATCGCAATTATAGGCGCAGTAATTGTAGCATTGGCTTTTCTAGCTTATTTTACTTACCAACCTATTATCAACAACATCAAACTTGGCCTGGATCTACAGGGGGGACTGCATGTAGTAATGCAGGCTCAGGAAAAAGAAGGCAAGAAGATAACTGCAGATACGATCCAGAAATCCATCGGGGTATTGGAAGAACGCGTTAATTCTCTGGGAGTCAGCGAACCATCCATTTACCCGCAGGGCGATGACCGGATCGTTATTGAATTGGCCGGGGTGGATGACCCTGAGGCGGCCGTTGATATTATCAAGAATACTGCTCAATTGGAATTCTGGGACGAGACCGGCAAAGTGCTGGTTACCGGCGAAAATCTTAAAGATGCTCAGGCCCAGTTAAGCTCCTCCGGGGGGGAAGCTACTGTCAACCTCGAGTTTGATAAAACCGGTGCCAAGTTGTTTGCTGCAGCAACAACTGCCAATGTTGGCAAACCGATCGCCATTGTACTGGACGGCAAGACCATCAGCGCACCGACGGTAAATGAACCAATTCCCAACGGACAAGCGCAGATAAGCGGTGGATTTACCGCCAAGGAAGCTCAGGACATGGCGGTATTGCTTCGCTCCGGTGCGTTACCGGTATCCTTTAGCATAATGGAAAAAAGAACGGTTGGACCGAGTTTGGGAAGTGATTCATTGGATTTCAGTATCAAAGCCGGCCTTATGGGATTGTTGGCAATCCTGTTATTTATGCTGGGATACTACCGTCTGCCTGGATTTGTAGCTGATATTTCCATGGTGTTGTATTCGATTCTGGTGCTTGGAACCATGGTCTTGTTGGGGGTAGTGCTGACGTTGCCTGGAATTGCCGCTTTTGTTCTATCGATAGGTATGGCGGTGGATGCCAATGTAATTATTTACGAACATATCAAGGAAGAGTTGCGTTTGGGCAAAACTTTGAAAGCGGCGATTGAATCAGGATTTGCGCGGGCCTTTTGGACAATATTTGATTCCAACTTGACCACGTTGATTGCCGCGGTCGTATTGATCTGGTTTGGAACCGGATCGATCAAAGGATTTGCAGTTACCCTCTCCATTGGTATTGTAGGCAGTATGTTGGTCGCGTTGACGTTTACGCGCTACATGCTGATCTGGTTTGCCGACATCACCAAAAATAATAAATTATACGGGGTATAAGGAGGGTAGAAAATGCAATTTATTGAAAAAAGAAAATGGTTTTATATTTTTTCCTCAGTTTTAATCATAGCCGGTATTGTGTCCATGTTTATGCAGGGATTCAATTGGAGCATTGATTTTACCGGCGGCTCCTTATTACGTTATAAAATGGATAGTTCCATAACTGCCGATCAGGTTAGAAATACGGTAAGTGAGCTTAAACTGGTTAAAGAGGTCAGTGTGCAGAAGAGCGGCAGCGAATTTTACATTCGCACCAATGAGCTGAATCAGGAACAGACTGCCAAAATGACTTCCGGGCTGAAGGAAAAGTTTAAAAGCGTTACGCTGGAAAGTGCTGAAAGCGTAGGTGCAACAATCGGCAGTGAATTGACCCGCAATGCCTTAATAGCAATCGGCATCGCGTTGGTACTGATGCTTATCTATATTACTTTCCGCTTTGAGTTTGCTTTTGGATTGGCGGCAGTACTGGCGCTCTTTCATGATGTGCTGATCGTTCTTGGCCTTTTCTCCATATTTCAATGGGAGGTCAGCAGCTACTTTGTGGCTGCGATATTAACGATCGTCGGTTATTCCATCAACGATACCATCGTCATTTTTGACCGGGTAAGAGAAAATCTGCGCAGCCGGAAGAAGGAAGAGCTTAATACCCTGCTCAACCGAAGCATAATGCAGACGTTGAATCGTTCGATCAACACGGTTTTGACAGTTTTGATGCCTTTGATTACCCTATTGTTGTTCGGCGGATCGACTATCAAGGTTTTCGTAATTGCTCTGCTGATCGGTATCCTCTTTGGTATGTATTCTTCAATATGCGTGGCCAGTCCGTTCTATTATGATTATAAGCAACGTTCGGCCAGCTGATTTTGTCAATACTCTGGAAACAGATGGCGTATTGCCGGATACAAAGATAATGAATGCAAAAAAAATCCCTTGCCGGTGCGGCAAGGGATTTTTGTCACCATTATGATTCCGTTAATTCAGATTTTATTTCGCATTCTTTCTTGTGACACAACTCACAGTCTTGATCTTCGCACGGCTCAGCATGAACCAGAACATGTACATGCTGCAAACGTATTTCGATCTCGTTTTCGATACGATCACACAGATTATGAACCTCTGCGATGGTTAAATCACGCGGAAAGACCAGATGCATATCGACATATCGTTCTGAACCAGCTTTGCGGGTCCGCAGCTGATGAAAATTAACCAGACCTTCCGGACTTACGATATTAATTGCTTCTTTGATGGTTTCCTCTTCGTCTTGGGGGAGAGCTACATCCAGTAATGGAACCAGAGCTTTAACCGTCAGATCATAAGCAGCTTTGCAAATCAACAGGGCTACGGCAATAGCAATGATAGGGTCCAGTAGCTGGATTCTGGTAACGGCAATGGTCAGCAAACCAAGCATTACACCCAGGGAAGTAAAGACATCGGTGCGCAGGTGCATGGCATCCGCTTCCAGAGCAATTGAGTCGGTTTTTCGTGCTGTTTTCATCAGGAGGGATGATACCAGCCAATTAATCAGGGTAGCAAAAGCCATGACGGCAATACCGACACCAATCGTTTCCACGTTTGCACCATGAATAATTTTCTTATAAGCCTCAGCAATGATCCAGATCGCCGCAATAAAAATAAGCAGCGCTTCAATTGTTCCCGACATATTTTCAAACTTGCCGTGACCGTAACGATGTCTTGAGTCCGGTGGATTGCTCGAAATACGCACTGCGATAAAAGCAATAATAGCTGCCAGTAAATCCAGACCTGAATGGATGGCCTCGGATAAAATACTGACTGAATTGGTCATGATACCGGCAATCAATTTTAAAAGAACCAATGTTGTATTCGAAAGGATCGAAATGGAAGCGATCCTTTGTTTTTCATCCGCCCACAAATCACGAACCGACTTTACTACCCCCACAATATAACCCCCATCATATAAAAATAGCGGGACTTCCATTCTATAGAAGTCCCGCGGTATTCCGCTGCCCATAGCGAGCCTGGTCAAAAACCTGACTGTAAAAACATATGCATTTCGAATATTATATGACAGACAATAAATATTTACAAGCAAAAATGGTATTTATTCTTGCTGATCAGCAAAAGTAAAGAATAATAAATATAGCTTCCATTTGCGGTAAAGAATACTTAAAATAGTCAATATAAATGTATGAACTTATTTATGAAAGGAGAACTGATTTATGCCTGCATATTTGATCGGGGCTTTGGCTTTTATGGTTGGTATAGTCATCTTCATTTTGCAAAATAATACGCCCGTTACCATACAATTTATTAACTGGCATACAGCAGAAATATCCCTGGCGCTGGTCGCATTGATCGCAGCGCTGGGTGGGGCTGTGATTACCTTTTTGATTGATAGTTTCAGGGCGTTTAAGACCGGTCGTAAATTAAACGAGCTGACAAATAACAATAAAAAATTGGAGCGGGAGATAACATCCCTGAAAGCTAAAAACGCCTCATCCACTGAAACTAAAAAACCTACTACATAAATAGCTTTAAATTAAGCAGGAAATGATGATTCCGCTCATGATACGCAAGGAGATGTTGATTGAGCGGAATTTTTTTTTAACATTATAATAATTGTCGTTTGTGCCGGTAGAGAGGGCAAGTGTCAACTGCTTTAAGGGTATGCTATAATGCAGATAGTTTGAGTGTTGGGAGAATTGCCTTGGAAATCATTACTTCACATAACGCGCTTGATTTTGACGGTCTTGCCAGTATGACAGCGGCAGCCAGACTTTACCCGGGAGCCGTGCGGGTATTCTCAGGCACCTTAAATAAAAGCGTGAAGAAATTTATGGCATTATATAAAGATTCGCTGGCTATTAAAACCATAAAAGAAATAGATCTGGCGGAGGTTAAAAGATTGGTGCTGGTAGATTCGGCCAGCCCTCATCGTCTGGCTCAGTTGACTCCGGTCCTTGAAAACCGCGGTCTGGATATACATATTTTCGATCATCATCCTCAAAATGAGGATGATCTGCAGGGAAGTCTGGCAGAAATTCATTTCACTGGGGCTGCAACGACGATTCTGGTGGAGAAAATTATTGAACAGAATATTCAGATCAGTTCCTTTGAGGCTACGATTTTTGCCCTGGGGATTTATGATGACACCGGCAGTTTATTGTTTCCTTCCACAACTTCACGTGATGCCAGTGCCGTTGCCTATCTATTAAGCCGGGGAGCCAATTTGACCGTTGTCAGTAATTTCATGGAACAGTCTTTTTCTGAAGAGCAAAGATTTATGCTGTATAGACTGATCGAATCTTGTATGCATTATAAGATAAAAGATCTGGATATTGTTTTGGCTGTTTTTGCAGGGGATGAGTTCGTACCCGGTCTTGATTTGGTGACCTATCGCTTGTTTGAAATGGAAAACTGCGATGCTATTTTTGTTATTGTCAAAATGGAAGGCAAAGTAAATGTAATCGGCAGAAGTCGCAGCAACAGTGTGAAAATAAATGAAGTATTGAAGCCTCTGGGAGGTCGGGGACATGACAAAGCGGCTTCCGCCATCATACGATCCAAAGATTGCAGGGAAGTGGAAGCAAAAATCCTCGATAACCTGAAGCATTTAATCCATCCGTCTATCATAGCGACAGATATTATGTCAAGTCCGGTTAAAACCCTACGCTCCAACATCAGCATGGAGGAAGCCGGGAGCATAATGCTCAGGTATGGACACACCGGCATGCCGGTAGTGGAACATGGTCAGATGATCGGCATGATATCGCGGCGTGACGTTGACAAGGCCAGAATTCATGAGCTTGGGCATGCGCCGGTCAAGGGCTTCATGACGTCGGATGTTTTATCTGTTACGCCTTCTGCGTCTGTCGGTGATATTCAAAAGCTGATGGTAGAACATGATATTGGCAGACTCCCAGTGATTGAAGACGGTAAACTGATTGGTATTGTATCGAGAACTGACATTTTAAGGATTCTGCATGGTGACGATTATCCCGAAGACCACGAACTTCTTTACGCATACTCAGGGGATTCCTGGGAAAACTGTGCTGCACAAATGGAAAAGCAACTTCCGCAGCAGATCTTGTCCTTTCTGCGTCTGGCTGGAGAAATTGGTGCTGAACTGAACAGCACGGTTTATTGTGTTGGTGGTTTTGTAAGAGACTTATTGTTGCAGGAAACCAATTTTGATGTCGACCTGGTGGTTGAAGGAGACGGAAAGGAAATGGCTGCGGAGCTTGCCCGGCAGCTGAATGCCAAATTGCGTGTTCATGAACGGTTTGGCACGGCGGTGGTGATTTTGCCGGATGGGAGCAAATTTGACGTGGCAACGGCACGAACCGAGTATTATGAATTTCCTGCCGCCTTGCCGCAGGTGGAAAAGTCATCTCTTAAAGAAGACATGTACCGGCGGGATTTTACCATCAATACGCTGGCAATCTGTCTAAATCCTGGTCGTTTCGGGGAATTGATCGATTATTTCGGCGGCAGCAACGATCTACGCAGCGGTTTGATCCGAATCCTATATAATTTCAGCTTTGTGGAAGATCCTACCAGGATCATCAGGGCGATCCGCTTTGAACAACGCTACCGCTTTCAAATCGAAGCAGATACAATGCGATTTGCGAAAGATGCAATACATCGCCGCTTGTTGGGCAAACTTTCCTATAAACGGATTCTCAACGAATTGATTCTCATACTGAATGAAAAGGATCCTATTCCCGCCCTAAGACGGATGAGAGATATCGGGGTATGGAAATATATATTACCTGAAATCAATTTTGATAAAATCAGATGGGGCAGGATGAAAAGAGTGCCGATGGTTACCGGATGGTGGCAGGATAGGTATTATGGCTGGAAATTTCAAACCTGGCTGCTTTATTTGATCGTTATTCTTGCTCAATTTGAAGAGGATAAAAAAGAAAAAGTACTGCAGAATTACCCTATTGAAAAGACTGCTAAACGCGCGATAATAGAATCGGATTCGATTCCGTCCCTGGCTGCAGAGATAAGTAGTAATTGGAATCTTGCCCCCAGTGATTTGGACAGGATGCTGGCGGAAACAGCGAATGAAAACAAGCTATATTTGTTGTTATGTATCAAAGATGAATTGGTTTGGGACAGGGTGAGCCGATATCTCGATCTGAAGGAAAAAACCAGAGTGGAAATAAGCGGCCATGACCTGCGTCAGATGGGATTAAAACCAGGGCCGGCTTATAAAGAAATACTGGAACGGTTATATAGTTATAAACTGGATGAGATCGTTAAAACCCGGCCACAAGAGATTGATATGGTCAAACGATGGCTTGAAGAAGGGAGTATTCCGGATGCAATCTATTTATAGTATGCTCATCGCCCTGCCGGCGATTTTAATTGCGCTGACGTTTCATGAATATGCGCACGGGCAGGTAGCTGATTGGCTGGGTGATGATACACCCTATTACCAGGGCCGTCTTACCATTAATCCGTTGCCGCATATTGACTGGATTGGTTTTTTTGCTCTCCTGTTTCTGCATTTTGGCTGGGCCAAACCGGTGCAGGTCAATCCTTACAACTTTAAAAAGACCAATATAAAAACCGGCATGATGCTGGTTTCCGTCGCCGGCCCGCTGATGAATATTCTGCTGGCCATAGTTGGAATGATCGCGCTACGTTTGTTGGGCTTCAATCCTCAGTTGGGAACCTACAGCGGCAGTATGTCAGCGTTGATCCAGATGATTGTACCGCTGGTGCAGATCAATATCATTCTGGCGGTTTTTAATCTGATCCCGGTACCTCCGTTGGACGGTTCAAAAATTTTGGCGGGGCTCTTGCCAGATAAAGGCGCCGATTTTATTTACTCAATGGAGCAGTTTGGGCCGCTGATTCTATTGCTGATTATTTTTACCAACCTGGCCGATAAAATCATCTGGCCGCTTTACAATGTGATATATGTGGTAATTTATGGGTCAGTTTTTTAGCGGAGGGTTTTGCTTTGGATTATGTGGTCAATCTGGAACAATTCTATGGACCGCTCGATCTGCTTCTTTATCTGGTCGAGAAAAACGAAATGAATATTTATGATATTCCCATTACCCTAATTACCGATCAATATATGGAGTTTATCACCGACAGCAACAATATCCACCTGGACCAGATCGGGGATTTCCTGATGATGGCCTCCTATCTGCTGAGTCTGAAAGCAAGGATGTTGCTGCCAGCCAAACCTGATGAAGAGGAGCAGGAGGAACCAGATCTCCGCGAGGATCTGGTTAACAAACTGATTGCCTACAAACGTTATAAAAAAGCGGCGGAGTTGCTGGCATTGAGATTGGATGAAGATTATCCGCGGTCATTTTTTCGCCACGGTCAGATGGAAATGATTGAGCCGCAAAAAGAACTCGCAGTTTCGATGCAATCATTGTTTAATGTCTATCTAAAGCTTTTCGAAAGTGATATCGATATTGACTTATATAACGTCCCCAGAGGGGATGTGAATGTTAATCTCAAAATGGATGAAATCATGCAGCATCTCCGAATCGTCGGGCAAGCCAATTTTCAGTTGTTGTGCGGAGCTTGCAAACAAAGACGGGAAATATTGGCTAGCTTTCTGGCTATCCTGGAACTAATCAGATTGAATCAGATTGAAGCCATTCAGGATAACAGATTCGGAGAAATAATTCTGAAGGTACGGGAGATAAAGCGATGTTAATGCGGGAGGACATAAAAGCGGGGATAGAAGCGCTGCTGTTTGTCAGCGGCGAACGGTTGGGCATGGCTGAATTGCTGGAAATACTGCAAATCGAGGAAGATGATTTCAAGTCCATCATGCAGGAATTGATGCTGGAGTACCATCAATCTTTCCGCGGATTGCAGATCATTTCTCTCGAAGGCGGTTATATCATGGCGACCAAGCCTGAGTATACTGAACTGGTGAGCAAATTGGTCAAGCCAGCCCGCTTGAGACTCTCGACGGCAGCGCTGGAGACGCTGGCGGTAATTGCCTATCGGCAACCGGTAACCCGTGCCGAGATCGAACAGATCCGGGGCGTAAAAGTTGAACGCGTACTCAGCAATTTGCTCGAAAAGGGGATAATAAGGGAAGATGGACATAAAGAGGCAGTCGGAAAGCCTATTCTTTACCGTACCAGCTACGAATTCCTGAAAATATTTGGCCTGGCCAGCCTGGAAGAACTGCCTAAATTGGATGCTGAGGCGGAATAAAACCAGCGCAGACAAATATTATATACTGACCTGATGAAGAAAGTGAGAGCCAGCTTTGAGCGAAAAAGATCTACAAGAAGAAATCATGCTGAAAGCCCAGCAAAATCGAAAATTGGCTCGTTATATGAGCAGTACCCGGGATCTGGTCGAAGAACAAATACGCAAAGCCAGGGAACGGGGCGATTTTGACAATCTAGCCGGGGCAGGAAAGCCGCTGGACTTGGAAGAGAATCCGTTTGAACCGGCTGAAATGCGCATGGCTTATAAAATTCTTAAAGAAAACGACTTTGCCCCATACTGGATCGAATTAGGCAAAGAAATTGATGCGGCGATGGATAAGCTGCAACAGAAGATCAGTTATTTCAAACGTTACACCGAGCTTTTTTGGACTGATCGTCAAAATGCCCGGGCACTGCAAAGATATCTGCAAAAAAAAGAAATATTTTTTATAGAGATAGAAGCGGATCTGGTGAAAATAGACAAAAAGATCCTTGACTTCAATTTGCATTGCCCCACCTTCAGGCAAGGCAGAAGCAATTTAGTGATTGCCAAAGAGATGGAAAAAATAATTGCTGAAATAGAAAATACCATTGCCAGGTATCAAAAACCATAATCTGGCGTATAGCAAAAAATATTAAGGGAACGATATGGAAAAACAGGAGAAATTACATGAAATTCCATATCGTTTTGCTGTTTCTGTTGCTGACAATGGTTTTGTTCAGCTATGTTACATTTCGCATAGAAATAATTGTGACCGATAGTGATCGCTTTCAAGGCGTACAAATACGTTTCGGACTGCCTTTTTACCGCTTCGAACAAATTTATGACTATACCGATCCCCGCCTGAAATTTTTTGAAGCATTGCTGGTTGATCGTTGGAATAAGAGTGTTGGCCAGAAGAGGGATTGGACCTGGAAGAATGTAAAAGATATTTTCAAAATAAGCAAACAAATCCATTTGTTATCAGATTGGGAACAACAGACTTTTTATATCTTCAAAACAGCCCTTGTCTATACGGTGATTGAAAAAATGATCTGGAAAAGCCGGGTGGGGGGAGGGGATGCGATGTTGGCCGCGCTGCATACAGGACTGATGTGGACCATAAAAGGACTGACCATAATTTTCCTGGGCAATATCAGCCGCCTAAAGAAAGTGCAGATAGCGGTTGAACCTGATTACCTGAGTGCTGAATTTGAGAGTCAAATTGATTGTATATTAAAAATGCGAATCGTACATATTATCATCATAACATTCTATTTAATAGTATGGAAAGTCAGGTGGTGGATAAATGGATTCGCAGCAAGTACCCGGCGGCAACAACCGTCCTATTGAAGGACTTATGAAAACTGCTATGGAAAGCATCAAAGAAATGGTTGATGTCAATACCGTTGTGGGCGATGCAGTAGAAACCAACGACGGGACGGTTATTATCCCTGTCTCCCAAGTAGCCTGCGGCTTTGCTGCCGGCGGCGGGGAATACGAGTATGACAATGACAACAAAGGCCAGGATATTCCCTTCGGGGGAGGCAGCGGTGCCGGTGTATCAGTAAAACCAGTAGGTTTTCTGGTGGTAAGAATGAATGATGTGCGCCTGATTTCTGTAAATGGCAACAGCCTGGCAGAAAGAGTGGTTGATCTGGCACCCCAGATTATCGACAAAATCGAAGGGATGATGGACAGAAGAAACAGAAATGAACGAGATGAAACGATAGAACATTGAGCAAACATCCGGGATAAAATCCCTGA
>CAZRMB010000006.1:0-6976 GCA_964600925.1 uncultured Syntrophomonas sp. | reverse complement strand
TTTCTGCCCCCCATCATAACTTGCTTAAATAGGATTTAATCATCAGGGGCAGGAGGTATACGGTTGTTAAATATCATCTGGCTCTTGTTGCTGGTCTCAGGCATAATCGTCGCGGCGCTAAACGGCAATATCGAAGTTGTCAGCCAGGCGGCTCTGGAAGCTGCGCGGGATGGGGTTGAAGTATGCTTTAACTTGATTGGTATTATGGCATTGTGGCTGGGGATTATGAAAATTGCCGAAAAGGGCGGGTTGATCCAGTTGCTGGCCATTCTGTTAAATCCTCTGCTGAAGCGGCTGTTCCCATCCATTCCTGCGGGTCATCCGGCCATGGGTGCGATTGTTTTAAATTTGAGCGCCAATATGCTGGGATTAGGCAACGCCGCTACTCCCTTCGGCATGAGGGCCATGCAGGAAATGCAGAAATTGAATGGCGGCCGTGACCAAGCCTCGGCGGCCATGTGTACTTTTCTGGCTTTGAATACATCCTGTATTACGCTGGTCCCGGCGACGATCATTGGTATCAGAGTTTCCTGCGGGTCGGTTGATCCAACTGAAATTGTAGGTGCATGCATCTTTGCAACCTGCTGTGCCAGTGTTGCAGCCATATCTTTGGACTGGATATTCAGAAAAACGACTCGCTCGGGAAGGAGGAACCAATGATGCTGGAGATGCTTGATACCGTTTCCCGCTGGGCGGTTCCTTTTTTGCTGCTGGTCATACCGGTGTATGGCTTTTTGAAACGATTACCGGTGTATGAAACTTTTGTGGAAGGCGCCGAAGAAGGGTTCTATACGGCAGTAAAAATAATTCCTTTTCTTGTGGGTATGCTGGTGGCGATATCGGTTTTTCGTGCTTCCGGGGCAATGGATTATGCCATCCAGCTTATTATGCCGCTGATGCAAAAGCTGGGTGCCCCAGCTGAAGTGATGCCGTTGGCCTTGATGCGCCCTCTATCCGGCAGTGGTGCGCTGGGACTGGCTACCGAACTGATCAAAATATACGGACCGGATTCCTTGATAGGCAGGATGGCTTCGGTCATGCAGGGAACAACGGATACGACTTTTTTTGTTCTTACCGTATATTTTGGTTCGGTAGGGATAAAACGCTACCGTTATGCCTTGTTTACCGGGTTAAGTGCAGACATAACCGGATTGATTGCCTCCATATATGTTTGTAATTTGTTATTTAAATAGCATGACTGGACTTGACTGATCGATAAAGGTATAATTATTCAGAATTCTGAATTAGGACGGAAATAGCAAATAACGACAGAAGACATTACGAGAGGGGTAGCAGTTTTGAAAAGTGATATTGAAATTGCCCAGCAGGCAACCATGAAGCCAATATCAGAAATTGCCAGCTATATAGGCTTGGGCGATAATGATATAGAACTCTACGGGAAATACAAGGCAAAGGTTACCCTGGAAACCTGGGAAAAAATTAAGGACAAGCCCAATGGCAAATTGGTATTGGTGACGGCTATAAATCCAACGCCTGCAGGAGAAGGAAAAACCACCACCACGGTCGGTCTGGGTATGGCTTTAAACCGTCTCGGACAAAAGGCAATCATTGCTCTGCGGGAACCATCTCTGGGACCAAGTTTTGGTGTTAAAGGCGGAGCTGCCGGGGGTGGTTATGCCCAGGTAGTCCCCATGGAAGATATTAACCTCCATTTTACAGGCGATTTTCATGCGGTTACGACGGCGCATAATTTATTGGCCGCCCTGTTGGACAACCATATTCATCAGGGGAACCGCCTGAATATAGATCCCAGACAGGTAGTTTTAAGACGGGTCATGGATCTAAATGAACGAGCCCTGCGCAATATTGTGCTGGGCTTAGGCGGGAAAGCCGATGGCATTCCACGGGAATCTGGCTTTGATATAACCGTTGCTTCAGAGGTGATGGCCGAGCTGTGTCTGGCTTCGGACTTGATGGATCTGAAAGAACGCTTTAAACGTATGGTGGTAGCCTACACTTATGACGGACAACCAGTGACCGCAGATGATTTAAATGCCGCCGGTTCTATGGCACTGTTGATGAAGGATGCCATCAAACCCAATCTGGTCCAAACTCTGGAAAACACCCCGGCTTTTGTTCACGGCGGACCTTTTGCTAATATTGCCCATGGCTGCAACAGTGTAATGGCAACCAAGATGGGGTTGAAATTGGGTGATTATTTAATTACTGAAGCCGGCTTTGGGGCTGATCTGGGAGCGGAAAAGTTCTTAAATCTAAAATGCCGATATGCTGGTCTGAAACCGGATGCACTAGTGTTGGTAGCAACCATCCGGGCACTTAAGAATCATGGCGGAGTCAGCAAAGACAAGCTTTCAGAAGTAAATATGGAGGCTTTGGCAAAGGGTGTCTGCAACTTGGAGAAGCAACTGGAAAACCTTAACTATTTTGGCCCGCCGGTAGTAGTGGCACTCAACGAGTTTCCCGGCGACACTGCGGAAGAAATTGAGTTTGTCAGGGAAAAATGCAAAGCTCTGGGCGCGGAAATGGCCGTTTCAAGGGTTTGGGAGCAGGGCGGCGCAGGCGGTGAAGAACTGGCCCGCAAAGTTATGTTGGCAGCGCAAACACCAAGCAGCTTCAAATTCCTCTATGATCTGGATCTGCCGGTGAAGACCAAAATCGAAACCATCTGTAAGAAAATTTATGGTGCGGCAGCGGTTAACTATAGCAAGGAAGCTGAAAATATGATTACCCGTTTTGAAAATATGGGCTATGGGAACCTTCCCATCTGCATGGCCAAAACCCAATATTCATTGAGCGACGATGCCAATGCCCTGGGACGTCCCACCGGCTTTGCCATGACCATCCGGGAAGTCAGGTTGTCAGCCGGTGCCGGTTTTATTGTTGCTCTGGCCGGTGCCATCATGACCATGCCCGGGCTGGGTAAAACGCCAGCTGCCGAGAAGATTGATATTCTGCCCAGCGGAGAAATTGTAGGCCTTTTCTAACCTGTGCAGATCTAATTGAATAGAAGGCAGCGATTTTGCTGACAAAGTACAGACCGATGACAGAAATGAGAGCACTCTGCCGTCGGTCTGATTGCGTTTCCCTTGTTTAGACTAACTTACACAATCTCCTCAAATAACTGATCGATCACTTCATTGATAATTTCCTCCCGGGCAAGCAGGGGAGCCAACCGACCTCTTTTGAGCAGGTCAGGCAGTTCCGGTCGAACCCGTCTCCGGTACGGGGTGTATTGAGCTTTGATGGCGGCGAGGAATTCGTCTAACGAATATATTTTGAACCGGTCCACCTGATTACGGATCGCAATTTCCTCCAGGAGCAAGATGGAAAATTCAGCATAATTCGCTTTCCCGTCGATTTTCAGCAGTTCCCTAATTTGCGGTACAATTTGTTCAAAGAGCATACGGCGGTAAGGCAGTCCTCTAAAACCCAAGAGTTTGCCAATAGATAGAACCTTCTTTTCACTCAAATTAATGAGTATTTGCATGAAGAATTCTTCATTTACCTGTGGATCAAGATAATAACGTTTGCCATCCAAGCCCTGAAACAATTTTAAGGCATCAAAATAACCAAGCTGCAGATTTCTTTTAGCCAGATCTCCATCGAAATCAAGAATTCCTCCCAGGTCATCAACCGGGCTGATGGTTTTGACATGTAAGCCTTTTTTCATTACTTTACGTACCCTGCCAGGTCCGAAAGTGCGAATTACGATAATATCTGTGAAGCCTCGAGAGATCATCAGATTCACGGGAAGATTATCATGGAACCCGCCATCGATAAAACGTTTCCCGTCCATAAATTCCGGCTTAAAAGCCGGAAAGCCGGCACTGGCCATCAGATAATCAATAAGACGGCCCTCCGGAATGTCTTCGATAAATAGCTCCAGGGGCTTAAAATCGCTGAGAGAAACAGTTACAATGCCCATATCAATCGCTGACTGGCGCACTTTATCTTCATCCACATTTTCCTCCAGCAGTGCACGCAAGGGTGTAACATCCAGACCGCCGTCTCCCAAAATTTCGCGGAAGCGTTTCAAATAATAGGAGAGATTACTTGTATTCAGGTGCTGCTGGCGAAGTTCCAGCAATCGGCCTTCATCCACTGACAGTATCTTGGCAGGGCTGATATTTTCCCACAACTGATAGGTTTTTTCGATGTCTCCCTGCACAATCATGGCAGCATTGAGCGCACCCACCGAGGTGCCTGCCACAGCGCCGATCTGCAAGCCCAGTTCCTGCAATGCCTTACAGGCACCTATTTGATAGGCCCCCCTGGCTCCCCCTCCTTCTAATACCAGTCCATACATCCATGGTCCTCCTTCGGCAGCGACTCAAAACCTGCCTGCTGTTTATGCTTTTCAGCATAAACATTTCTTTTTCATCCTGCAAGCTGGGAGGAGATCAAACCCTTGATTTTTGCCAGAATATATTGTTTTTTAGTGTTCCCTTGATTGGAAGCATTAATAAAGGGCAAATCTTAAAAATGATCGAACAAAAGATTTTAAAATTTCTTAATATTGATGCGGATAAAATATAACGCCAAACAAATACTACATTTGCTGGTTCATTTTATGGGCGGGTTTAATATTGTGTGCCCATGCTTTTAGCAGGGAATTTATGATCAGCGAATTAAAATAAAGAGGAGGCTGCCTATGTGGGAATCTAAAATTAATACCCAACAAGTGTTTGAGCTGCGCTGCAGAACTTTGGTTTATTTTGGCGCAGGTGCCATTAACAAAATAAGCGATATCTCTGACTATTTAAAAAATCATGGTATTAACAAGGTTCTGATCATCTCCGATGAAACTGTATTAAAGGTCACCGGAGTCTGGGAGATTATCGAACCGGTATTCAAACAGAAGGGTATTTCTTATGAGTTGTATACCGGGGTGGTTCCCAATCCTACCGTTGACAATATTGATACTGCTGTCAAAATGGGCAAGGATCATGGTTCCCAGGCTGTTATCGGTATAGGCGGAGGAAGTCCAATCGATGTTGCCAAAAGCGTTGCGGTTCTATTAAAAAATACAGATAAAACAGCACGGGAACTATATGAACTTACTTTTGAACCTGATCAGGCTGTACCCATTATCGCAATCAATACGACTCATGGAACCGGTACGGAAGTGGACCGTTTTGCAGTAGCCAGCATTCCTGAGAAAAATTACAAACCTGCGATAGCCTATGATTGTATCTACCCATTGTTTGCGATTGATGATCCAATGCTGATGATGAAACTTCCACCGAACCAAACTCGCTATGTATCTGTTGATGCTGTCAATCATATTACTGAAGCTGCAACATCTCTTGCTACCAGCCCTTATGTCATATTAACTGCCCAGGAGACAGTTCGTTTGGTAGCTAAATATCTGCCGCAGGCAATCGATAATCCGGAAGATCTTACCGCTCGATATTACTTGCTTTACGCTTCTGCCATTGCCGGTATTTGTTTTGATAACGGATTGTTGCATTTCACCCATGCCATGGAACATCCTTTAAGCGCAATAAAACCTGAACTGCCCCATGGATTAGGTTTGGCCATGCTTTTGCCGGCAGTTGTCAAACAAATATATCCGGCTGTACCGGAAATTTTGGCTGCGATATATCAGCCAATTGTTCCAGGGTTAAAAGGAATTGCTTCAGAATCCGGGCAGTGTGCAGCAGGGATTGAAGAATGGCTTTTCAGTGTAGGAATAAAATCCAAATTACAGGATGAGGGTTATACCAAGCAGGATGTTGATAAACTGACCAATCTCGTTTTAACTACGCCTTCGCTGGATACCTTGCTGTCAGTTGCCCCTATTGAAGCTACCGAACAAACCATCAGATCGATTTACGAGGACAGCTTTAAAACCATAAAGTGAGCGCAAAGTTTATTGAAACCAATGATTTGTAAAAAGACCAATAATGACTAAAAAGCCCGGTAATTTGCCGGGCTTCTCCATATTTACACCTCACCCTGCCACTATTTTAAAATCAGGGAGAACAGTTCCGCCCGGGTTTGCGGACGGGTTTCAAAAATACCTCGCACAGCTGAGGTGACGGTGATTGAACCAGGTTTTTTTACGCCCCGCATCGTCATGCACATGTGCTCGGCCTGAATGACTACCCCGACCCCCATCGGATTCAGGGTGTCATAGATGCAGTCTGCGATTTGGGAAGTAAGTCTTTCCTGCAGTTGAGGCCGGCGGGCATAAGCTTCAGCCACCCGGGCCAGCTTGCTTATTCCTACTACCTTGCCGCCTTTGGGGATATAGGCGATATGAGCAACGCCGTAAAAGGGCAGGAAATGGTGCTCGCACATTGAATAGATAGGTATATCTTTGACCAATACCAGTTCATCATGGTATTCAGTGAATGATACATCCAGAAAATCCTTTGGATCTGTATTCATTCCCCAAAAAAGTTCTTCATACATACGGGCTACCCGGGACGGTGTATTTTTAACTCCCTCTCGTTCCGGATCATCGCCTATAGCCAGCAGGATTTGTTTTACCGCTTTTTCAATACTTTCCTTGTCAACTGAATGGAATTTGTCCATATGTTATCCTCCAGACAATTATTCAGATATTTTTTTAATAATAACAGATATTATATTGTTCAAGTCTGATTTTAATGAAACATTATGGATATATTTTAACCATAGGGGGTAGAAATTATGGATTTTATTAGCAGCCAAATGATAAAGGATTAACAGTCTTAGTGTAGAATGCTAGAATTAATTGATAAACGGGTTATGAAAACCGTTGCTGTAATGTACAGTGTTTAAGGAAGGAAGCAAATTGAGATTAGCCAAATACCTGGCCCAGGCCGGACTGACATCACGTCGCCATGCAGAACAATTGATCAAAAATGGCGAAATAACGGTGAATGGTCATTTGGTAACAGAAATGGGCACCCAGGTTGAACCTGGGGCAGATGTTATTGCGTATCAGGGCAGGAAAATAGGCAACAAGCCGAGGATGGTTTATGTTCTGCTGAACAAGCCGGCAGGA
>CAZRMB010000005.1:18205-28608 GCA_964600925.1 uncultured Syntrophomonas sp. | reverse complement strand
CCCATTTGTATGTGCATCGTGTGGGGATTTATCTTTTTTAGCCCCGGTATCTTTATCTCTCTCTCCAGGTTCTTGTTGAGTACGATTTCAATTTTATCTCCTTTACGATGCAGTGATTTTATTTCCTTGTCCCGGGCTTTGATGCGAAGTGCCGCTATTTGCAGGAAATTTTCCACCGCCGGCGGCAATTGGCCAAAACGATCCACGATTTCATCACGGATATCATCAATTTCTTCTGTTTTGCCGGCCAGCAGCATTTGACGGTAGATGCGCATTTTGGTACCGGAATCAGGGATATAACTGTCAGGAATATAATAATCCACATCGATATCCAGTTGGGGATTGATCGTTTCAGTAGGCGTTACGCCCCTTAGCTTGGCGGTCTCCTGTTCCAGCAAGCGGCAATAGAGGTCAAATCCTACCGAATAAATGTAGCCATGCTGTTCAGCCCCTAGAATATTCCCGGCTCCCCGAATCTCAAGATCGCGCAGGGCTATTTTCATTCCTGCTCCCAATTCATTAAATTCACGAATGGCATTTAAACGTTTTTGCGCTATTTCTGTTACGGCCTTGTCCGGACGATAGGTAAGATAAGCATAGGCAATCCGGTCGGAACGGCCAACCCGGCCGCGCAGCTGATAAAGCTGCGCCATCCCCATATGATCAGCCATATCTACGATAATCGTATTGACATTGGGCATATCCAGACCGGATTCAATAATCGTCGTACATAAAAACACGTCGAACTTGCCTTCCATAAATTCCATTATGGTGCGGGCCAGTTCTTCCTCATGCATACGTCCATGACCTACGGCAATGCGAACCTGCGGCAGCAGTTTTTCCAAATCAGTTTTGACCCGCTGGATATCCTGAATGCGATTATGCACGTAGAAGGTCTGTCCTCCGCGGGCAATTTCAGCCAAAACAGCTTCCCTGACGATCTCCTCATTATACTCCATGACGTATGTCGTGATCGGATAGCGCTGGGGCGGAGGCGTCTCAATCACGCTTAAATCCCGCAGGCCGGTAAGTCCCATATGCAAACTGCGGGGTATAGGGGTGGCGGAAAGGCTTAAAACATCCACCTGTGCTTTTAATGCTTTTATTTTCTCTTTCTGGGCAACCCCAAAACGATGCTCTTCATCGATAATCAAAAGCCCCAGATTTTTAAATTCTATATCTTTGGAAAGCAGCCGGTGCGTGGCAATAACAATATCCACCAATCCCTGATTGATTGCCTGGACGATTTTTTTCTGCTGTCCGGCGGTACGGAAGCGGCTTAATGCTTCAATATTGGCAGAATATTTTTGGAAACGTTGGTTGAAAGTCTGATAATGCTGTTCCGCCAGCACCGTCGTCGGAACCAATATGGCGACCTGTTTCCCGTCCATGATCGCCTTGAAAGCAGCCCGCATGGCTACCTCGGTCTTTCCATAGCCAACATCCCCGCATATGATCCGATCCATCGGTTTGCGGGCTTCCATATCTCTTTTGGCATCCTGAATGGCTTTGAGCTGATCGGGCGTTTCCTGATAGGGAAAATCATCCTCAAATTCTCTTTGCCAGGGGGTGTCCGGAGAAAAGGCAAAACCCTCCATGCTTTCCCGGGTGGCATAAAGATGCAGCAAATCCTCCGCCATGTCCTGAATGGAATCCGCCACCCGCTTGCGGGTACGTTCCCATTCTGTTCCACCCAGCTTGCTCAAACGCGGGCTCTTGTCCTCAGAACTGGAATAACGAAATAACAGTTCCAATTTGTCTACCGGCAAATAGAGTTTGTCAGTGCCGGCATATTGGAGCAGAAGGTATTCCCGGGTGACACCATCGTTTTGAACCTGGGTGACCCCGCGATAAATCCCTATCCCATAGTTTTCATGAACGACATAGTCCCCCAGTTTCAGATCTTCGATCAGCAGCCTCTGCTCAGCAGTTTTTTTGCTTTTCTTACCGGGCATGGTTTTTTGGGGCCATAAGTCCCGCTCAGCAATCAGTGCCATGCCCATATCAGGACTTATAAATCCACGCTGGTAGGGCTGGGCGGTAAATTTGACCCCGCTGATGTGCTGATCTGACAATTGCCCCGCCAGCTCTTCCTGCAGATTTTTATTCTTTATCGCCAGTATGACCTCATAATCCCTGGCCAGCCATTCCTGTAAACGCGGATACAAGCTATCCAAACGATTATGGAACGTTTCCATTTCCCGTTGGGCAATATGTTTATAGTACCCGACTTTGACCTGGGGAATATTGCCGGCAAAAAAGGAATGATATATGATCCGCTGCCCATCGATGGCACGGCGGATATCATCTCCAGTCAACAACGGCAAAGCATTTATTTCCTTATTCTCTTTGCGGGCTTCGGCCAAATGATCCCGGTAACGCTTGCCCTGCTTTTCCATAGCATTGTAAAAATCCCGGGGTTCGTCAAAAAAGATCAAACTGTTGGAAGACAAATAGTCCAACAGAGTGGCTGCCGAAGAGGCGCCTTCGATCTCATCACAGGGATGAATGATCACCTGCTGTAGAACTTGCGTGGAGCGCTGGCTGTTAAGATCAAAATGTTTGATCACTTCAATGGTATCGCCAAAAAAATCGATCCGGCAGGGTTGCCGCTCACCAGCCGGGAAAACATCCACCAATCCGCCACGGGCTGCCAGCTGGCCGGGCCGGGTAACCGTATCGACCCGTTCATAACCTATGCTGACCAAAAGCTTCAACAACTGTCCTATAGCAATATCCTGCCCGGGCTCCAGCATCAGCGTACGCTGCTGCATTTCCTGGGAAGACATTATTTTATACAACATTCCTCCCGGCGTAGTGATGATCACTGCCTGTCGCTGCGGATGCAGCAGCATTTCCTGTAGGGCAAGGATCCTCTGTACTTCGTTTAAGGAGAAGTTTTCTTTCATGAAGATAAAATCGCGTTCCAGGAAAAGAAAGACTTTGTTTTCTCCCGTTAACGATTTTAAATCATTGGCCAGATCATACGCCTTTTCTTCCGAAGATACCATGCACAACAGCTTGCCCCGCCGTTTGTTGGCCAGTTCATGCAGAAAATAGGCGCGAGCAGTCCCGTCAAGGCCGCTCAAAAGAACGTCTTCACCGCCTCCGATGGATCTATTTATGTGATCCCACAGTTCCTGTTTCAATCCTCCTGTTCCTCCCCTTAAACCGTCAATGATCGATGATATGCCATAGATGAATTTATTTAAATCGGATCTATTTCATGCCAAACCCATAAAGTGGACACCGACAAATGGCCTCCACTCTATGGCAATATTTATCTTATTCTATTCCCAAGCTTTAGTTGTAATACGATTGGGAATGAAGCGCCGGTTCTTCCTGCAAGCCCAACTCCAGCGCACAATCATTACAAATTCCCCGGACCTCTGCCCGGCCTGAACCGCTGCCGTTTTCTTCAATACTAAAGACCTCGTCGCAGCACTCACAAATATAATATATTTTCATTACCCTGCTCCTTCGCCGGTTTTTAATTATCTTTCCAGGCGAAAGGGCAATTTATACATTTCTGCTTAATTATATGCGTTCATAACCTCAGCTATACCCATCTTTACCCATGTTTCCAAGGCATCAGCCGCATGCTTGACCGCATTTTGCATGATTTCCTTTTCATCACGGCTGAATTTCCCCAGTACCCAATCAGCTGCTTCCCCTCTTTCGGGTCGTCCAATGCCAACCCGGGTTCGGGCAAATTCCTTACTGGCCAGCCGCTCGCTAATGGAAGCCATTCCCTTGTGGCCCCCGGTTCCTCCATTGGCACGGATGCGCAGACTGCCAACCGGAAGATCCATGTCATCAAAAACCACCATCAGATCTTCCACGGGAAGCTTGTGCCAATGCACCAAAGGTTGCACGGACCTGCCGCTCAGGTTCATAAAGGTGAGCGGCTTGACCAGCAGAACCTTTTCATTGTTTATTCTGATGTGACCTATTACGGCATCAAAACGGCTTTCCTGTTTTTCCACCGGATAGCGGGAAGCCAATTCTTCCAAAACCATATAGCCTATGTTATGTCGGGTATCTTTATAGTCCTTGCCGGGATTGCCCAGACCAACGATCATTTTCATATTATGTTTACCTCGAGACATCTGCAAATTATATTTAGTATACCCTTAACCTGTCTGTGAATAAAGTCTATTAACGAACAGAATCTTCATGCCATAACAAACTCGTAAGCAATACAAATATAATTGAAACCCGCGCTATCTTCGTTTTTGTGTACGTTTCAGTCGCGGGCTCCTTTTTCCATATATTAATTTAATTCATTAGTCAGCATTGGGTCTGAAGCTGTTTATTCTTTTGCGGCTTCTTCAGCAACATTGGATTCAGGTTCCTCAGCTGTTCTGGTCTGTGCCACAATACATATTACGGTGGAAGGATCCTGTAGCAGTTCTACACTGGCAGGCAGGGAAATATCACCCATAACTACTTTGTCTCCATTGTGCAGGGTTGTTAAATCTACGGAAATACTTTCGGGGATATCAGCCGGCAAACAGGAAACTTCAATTTCTTTTGTCATAACCTGCAAAACTTTGCCCTGTGCAATTAGTTGTTCTTCCCCCAGCAAATGGATGCTGACTACATTATGGACTTTCTCGTTGCTTTTTAAAGGAAGGAAATCTATATGAATATATTCATCGCCGATCGGGCTCTTTTGCAATTCTCTGATCAGGGCCATGACAGGGCTCTTCTCCCCTTCAATCTCCAACATGATTATTCCCCGCGTACCCAAATGGCTAAAAACTTTCTTTACTTCTTTGGCTTCCAGTAGTATGTTTTTACCGTTTTTCTCTTTTCCATAAACCATGCCTGGAATCCAGCCATCTCTTTTCATTTTTTTTAGATAACTTTTCGTACTCAATTCTCTTTTCTTACAATATAGGGTTGGTGCTGTTGCCATAATTAAAAACCTCCTGTTGCTTTGTTTGCATATTGCAAAACGGTCCTCAACATTCCTCAAGCTCACTAGAGTATAGTCCTTATATTTTGTCCTGTCCAATCAAGGGCTTTTTAGACATGTTTAACAAAAAAATAAAAGCTTATACAAATATTACGATGCCGTGCTTATCCAGGGTTGCCTGCCGTCGATTATAATAAAGATGGTAAAAGGCCACACCTGCAGCGTAAATACGCTTCATGCGCAGCCTTTTTCTTGATCTTGTTTTATGGATTAACCGTCGTTAATAACTTGATACGCTTTATTTAAGCTTCAAAAAGCTTGCTTACAGATAGATCCTCATGAATTCTCAGGATAGCCTCACCAACCAGCGGTGCCACTGAGAGAACTTTAACTTTGGGCAATAACTGTTCCTTTTTTATGGGTATGGTATTGGTCACAATGATTTCCTTGATCGGAGCCTTTTCCAATCTTTCCATGGCCGGACCTGAGAACACCGGATGGGTGCAGCAGGCATAAACATCTTTGGCACCCTTATCCATCATGACTTGAGCGGCAGCGCATATGGTGCCGGCGGTATCAATAATATCATCAATGATAATGACTGATTTGCCGTCAACGTCACCAATTACATTCATTACCTCGGAAACATTGGGAGCGGGACGGCGCTTGTCAATGATTGCCAAAGGCGCTGCCAGTTTGGCTGCCAGGTCACGGGCTCGGGTAACCCCTCCTACATCCGGGGAAAGGATCACTGCATCATTGGTCAGGCCTTTACGTTTAAGATATTCAGCGATGGTTGGAACGCCGGGCAAATGATCAACCGGGATATCAAAAAAACCCTGTATCTGGGTGGCGTGTAAATCCACCGCAACCACCCGCTGGGCACCCGCTTCAACGATCAAATTGGATACAAGTTTGGCAGTGATCGGATCACGGGCACGGCTTTTGCGATCCTGGCGGGCATAGCCATAATACGGAATGACCGCATTTATGCGCGACGCCGAAGCACGTCTGAAAGCATCGATCATGATCAATAATTCCATAAGATTTTCATTACCGGGCGAGCAGGTCGGCTGTACTACGAATACATCTACTCCCCTTACGCTTTCATCGATAGCTACACTTATTTCACCGTCAGAAAAGTGGCTGACCGTTGCATCTCCCACCGGTATTTCCAGATAAGATGCAATTTCTTGCGCCAGACAGGGATTCGCGTTGCCTGTAAATAGTTTCATCCTCCACCTGGATGCCTTCATACTACTTATACCTCCCAAATAATTATCTCAGGACTTGTCTTTCTTTTTATACCCCTCAACATGCTTTTGGCTGGCCCGTTCAACCGCCAAAGTATCTGCCGGAACATCCCTGGTAATGGTAGATCCAGCGCCTGTAATGGCGTTTTTCCCTATCCTCACCGGTGCCACCAGATTGGTATTGCTGCCGATAAAGACTCCATCTTCCAGAATGGTCGGCCATTTATGCTTGCCGTCATAGTTGCAGGTGATGGTTCCTGCACCTACATTTACATCACTACCCACTTGGGCATCGCCAACATAACTTAAATGCGGGACTTTGCTTCCTGTCCCAATTACGGATTTCTTTATTTCCACAAAATCCCCCACCTTGACGCCCCGATGCAAAACTGCTCCCGGGCGAAGATAGGAAAAGGGACCGATATTGCATTCATCGCCTATGCGCGCTTCTTTGACCCTTGAATTTTCAATTACGACATGATCACCGACAGAGGAATCATTGATGTGTGAACTCGGTCCGATCAGGCAGGACTCTCCTATCGTACTTTGCCCTTCGATAATGGTGAACGGATAAATGATGGTATCCATGCCAATCCTGACTTCACTATCGATAAAAGTAGTATCCGGATCGATTATGGTTACTCCTGCCATCATTAATTCCTTGTTTTTGCGCCTGCGCATAATTTTTTCAGCCTCGGCCTGTTGCTCACGATTATTGATTCCATATATGTCATCACGGGCCTGCGTAAGAAATATTTCCACCTTGTGATCATTATTTTTTAGGATCTCCAAAATGTCCGTCAGATAATATTCGCCCTGGGCATTACTTGATCCCAATTGTTGTAAGGCCGCAAAAGCTTCTTTAACCTGCAGGCAGTACATACCGGAATTGATCTCACAAATCTTTTTTTCATCCAAACCGGCATCTTTTTCCTCTACGATACGCTTAAACTGATTCTTTTCATCACGAACGATCCTGCCATATCCAAACGGCTCAGCAATGATTGTAGATAGAACCGTTGCCATAGCCTGATGGTTCTGATGATGGGCAATAAGTTCCCGCAGCGTACTCGCCTGCAACAAGGGCGTATCACCTGCAACTACCAGCACCATATCGTCATCCTCAACCTGACTGTAGGCCTGCAGCAGGGCATGACCGGTGCCCAGTTGCTCAGCCTGTATAGCATAGTGAAGATGCTTGTCGGAAAATAAATCCTTGATTTGTTCCTGCTGCTGACCGACCACTAAAGTAATACTCTCTATTCCGGCCTGGTTGACAGCATTAACAACATGTTTAATCATGGGAACCCCTGCTACCCGATGAACAACCTTGCACATATGAGAGTGCATCCGCACGCCCTTGCCGGCAGCCAGGATAACCGCTGAACAAATCATATGCTGTTCCTCCCTGTTAGGATTAAGCTAAAAATAGGGACCAAATTGGTTTTGAGCAATCCCCTCCGCCATTGTTGGTACCCATTTATTATTATCTGCTTTTCATTTAATACTACTGTATTATACATTTAATTGTAATAACTAAAAAGTATTTTGCAGGTTAGTTTGGAATTATGAAATAAAATGATTAAAAAGAGTAAAAACCAGCCTGATCAGGCTGGTCGACTATTTGGCAAAACAAATAGAGCCAAGCTTGTCCTGAGCCAATTCCAGATCGCTTGGTTTATCCACATCCACGCCGATTTCTGCATAAGGGGATATAATTCCTTTGCCTTTAATGCCAAGAATTTTATAGAACCGCTCCTCGGCCATATCAATGCTTAGTTTCCCAAAAACATATTTTACCGCCAATGAAAATCCAAAAAGCCGGGCCATGGCCAAGGGATTTTTACGTCTCTCCACCAATTTTAAACCCATTTCCAAACTCTTATCGATGACCGCACTGCGGATCAAAAATAAATTACCGCCGGTGACAGTGCCTTCCCTCAAGCGAACATAAGTGCGCTTAACTCCGGGAAATTTTTTTTCGTTTACTTCTTTGCGTGTTACCGGATAATAAAAATCATCATCACTGGTTTCACATCGCTTGAGAAAATCCTCGATCGCTTCCTTCGTGATAAAAGGAATATCCGTAGGCATGATCAATACTTTGGAGCTAATCCCCTTGTTATCCATAGCTTTCACTGCGTGGGCAAAACTTTCAATGGCGTTTTCTCCTCCGTTCACAAAAATAAGTCGCTCATCCCGCGGTAATATAGATTTAATGGATTCAACCGGTCCGCTGATGACAATTGTGTTTATTTGTGATGAGGAACGCAAAGCTTTATAGACATAATAAATCATGGGGTAGTTGCCGATTATTATCAGCGCTTCATTGTCATACGGGGCAATTTTTTTTAAATCACTGCTGCTTTCTCCGCCAGCCAGAATGATGGCATCATATTGCATCTTTTTACCTCCATTATTCGCTTTCAAGACTATTCCCCTTTTTAAGCGAATCGATGAGCACAGTTTCGGCATTTTCTATATGCTCCTGGGCTAATTGTCTGGCCAATTGAATATCTCTGGACTGGATCGACTCCAATAATTGCCGGTGTTCTTTAAGGGAATCCTCTCTGCGTCCAGGAACAGAAAGTGATGTTAATCTGAATCTCTGAATCTGTTCCCTGAGATTGCTGATAATCGTACTGAGCCTTTCATTTCGGCTGGCCATATACATGGCTTCATGGAACTTTGTATCCGCTTCGACCAGTTTATCGATATCATTCTGATTGATCGCTTCACCTTTCTCAACCAGCATACGTTCCATAAGTTCAAGTTCTTCATCGGTGATTCTCTCGGCAGCAAGAGCTCCTGCCAATCCCTCCAGCGCAGCTCGAATCTCAAAAACGTCAGCCACATCTTTCATGGAAAGATCAGATACATAAGCCCCTTTGCGGGGGACCATGACGATAAAACCTTCCTGTTCGAGTTTACGCAGAGCCTCCCGCACCGGCGTGCGTGAAACCCCCAGATCATCAGCCAGTTGTATCTCCATTAATCTTTCCCGGGGTTGCAGGGTTCCATTTTTTATTGCTTCCCTGATTGCCTCGAGCACCAATTCCCGTAAAGGTTTGTATGAATCCAGATTAACAGGCAGGAGACGATTTTCACCCATTCTTTTCACCCTTTCTATATGAAGATACGAGGAATGATTCCTTATATTGGCTTTGCATCTTTATAAAAGCCTCTTCAGCAGTCTTTTGACTGGCAAACAATCCAAAAACACTGGGCCCGCTGCCCGACATCAGTGAATTTAAGGCTCCCCCAGCCATTAACTGCTTCTTAATAGCGGCTATTTCAGGATTTTCTTCCAAACTTACTGTTTCCAATACATTGCTCATTTTCCGAGCTATATTTATCATATCATAATTATGCCAAGCTGCAAGAAAAGCAGTAGTATCAGGTGGTTTTAGTACTTTATCCAGGCGAAAAGCTTGGTAAACTTCCCGCGTTGAAATTTGAAAATCCGGTTTCACCAATACCATATGCAGCAAAGGACCTGCGGGCAGTTGACTGAGAATTTCTCCCCGGCCCCGCGCCAGAGCAGTTCCTCCCATCAAGCAAAAAGGTACATCAGAACCAATCCGGGCCCCCAGCTCAAGTAAAACAGGTAATTCCAGTTTCAGTCCATACAACTTGTTAATCCCGCTAATCACCGCCGCTGCGTCGGTGCTTCCCCCAGCCAGTCCTGCGCCTACAGGTATATTTTTCTCTATATATATCTGTAGTCCTTCCGGCAGACCGAATTTTTCATACATCAACCGGGCTGCCTTATAGGCCAGATTTTCTTCATTATCAGGAATCTGGCTGCTATTGCTGCTCACCCTGATATCTCTCCCGCCTTTTTCCAGGCTGATCCTGTCAACCAGATCGATCTGATGCATGACCGTGGCCAGTTCATGGTAGCCGTCAGTTCTTTTGCCCAAAATGTCCAAGGTCAGATTCACTTTGGCGGGTGCCTCCAGGGAATAAGCGGATTGGGGCGCAAAATAATTCATTGCAGCACCCCGTCTCTCAAATTATTTCCCCCATTATAGCGCTTTGGCGTATATTAGTTAATATGATCGATCTAATTTTAATGCAATTGATTTGTTTATCTACAAAAGCAATTTAAAGAAAAAAGGAACAGCGTTTAAGCCATTCCAATTATGCTGTTGTCGGTTTTACTGGTTTTATTGATTGACTACATGTACGCCCTGGGGAAGCAACTCCAAACATTTAAAGGTTATCTG